>JAYSYG010000560.1:0-3508 GCA_043716685.1 Sphingobacteriaceae bacterium
GACAGGCTTGGCGGCGGAAAATTATTAAGCCGGGTGAATGGTTTCACTGGTAAAACGGGCGACATTGAAACACTGGGAAAATTACTCAAACAAAAATGCGGTGTGGGTGGAACAGTGAAAGATCGTGAAATTCTTATCCAGGGTGATCACCGCGATAAAATTATTTTACTACTTTTAAAAGAAGGGTATAAAGCGAAAAAAGCGGGGGGGTAAAGCAAAATTATTCCTTAACCAACTTTGCTGTGTAAATCTTATTTCCCGCAATACATTTTGCTATGTAAATCCCCGAAACAAAATCGGAGAGTTCAATAGAATTTTTGCCAGGCCAAATTTCCACTTTATAAATCTCTTCGCAAAATACGTTTTGAATGCTGAGAATTCCTTTTTCCTTTGATTCAAAAATGAATTGACCGCTAGATGGATTAGGGTATACTGTTAATTTTTCAGAGCTTGCGATCCATTCCTTTATACCATCAGGAATAGCACCGGCTACCCCACAACGTTGGTTTCCTTTTCGAAACCAGTACAAATCTGTTTTGGTCCCGCCGGGAAAAGGGAAGCCATTCAGGGATCTTGTGTCCTGAAATACGCCAATACCTTCGACAATCTTATATCTAATCGTCGGAGGTTCAAAACAACCAAAACCCACCTTGGCATACTTAAAATGTTCGTTCAAACCACAACTATTAACATAGCTTGTATCTATTGTCGTCTGGCAAGTCTGGATTCCTGGCAAAACAAAATTGATTGCCGATGACGTCAAGTTCGTAACAAAAAACGAAAAATTGCCAGCGCTTATTTTTGGCGGGTAATATGGGGGTACAGGCTGAGGAGTTGTGTAAACATCATAGACCTTATAAAATACAGTATCCATATTTGCTGAGTAATATTTATTTGTAAAAACCCGGTAGGTAACTGTCGGTGGCCCGGCACTGCTGAAAGCATCCGGATAGTTTGCAGAATAAGTAACTATTGTATCGCCAACTGAATAGTCATACACCGATCCCTTGGTAAAGCTTTGCGAAGAAAGATGTACAAATAATACAGAAAAGAATAAAATTAAAAAATTGCTCATTTCAATTGGGTTAAATGACTGGAGATCTTGAAATAAAGATAATACTTTTTCTTAAATGAAGGAGCATTTAAGAAAAGCTGATGTTAAATCCCCTGATTGGGTTCATGCAGGTTAAACTTAGCCTAACCCTGTCAGGGTGATAGAACAAAAAAAAGCCGGCTCATCACCCGGCTTATTATTTTTAGCTGTTTTGTTTTAGTTGGTCGAGAAATACTCTGCAACACCTTTGTGATCAGCTTTCATACCAGCTTCTCCTTTTGTCCAGTTCGCAGGACATACTTCGCCATTTTCTTCATAGAACTGTAGAGCATCTACCATACGCAACGTTTCGTCAACATTACGGCCTAAAGGAAGGTCATTGATCAGTTGATGGCGTACCACACCTTCTTTATCGATCAAATATAAACCGCGGAAAGCGATCATAGGACCCGTTGCAATTAATTCTCCATCTTCGTTCACATCATAGTCACCTGAAAGTGTACCATAGTTTAAAGCAATCGTTTTTGTAATGTCTGCAACGATCGGGTAAGTAATGCCTTTAATGCCACCCGCCTTTTTATCCATTTGTAACCAGCCCCAGTGGCTTTCTTCTGTATCAGTACTGCAACCAACTACAGCACAATTTCGGCTTTCAAAATCCTCTAATTTTTCCTGGAAAGCATGTAATTCTGTTGGACAAACGAATGTAAAATCTTTTGGATAAAAGAAAAATACCACATGCTTTTTTCCTAAATACTGGTCGAGTGAAAAATCCTCAACCATTTCCCCACCTTTAATTACTGCTCCGGATCTGAAGGATGGAGCCTTTTTACCTACTAAACTTGACATATATTAGTTGTTTTTAATTGTTTCTGATCTTATTAATGAAGTGTGTAAAAGTATAAATTAGTTTCTAAACCATTTTAAAGTAATTTTGTTTTATACTTTACTTAACAAATATTAATATGAATCCGGAAATTAACAGCAAAGCCCCCGATTTTAAGCTCTTTAACACAGAAAAAAAGGAAATAAGTCTCTCTGAACAAAAGGGAAAAAATGTAGTTCTCTTGTTTTTTCCCCTGGCCTTCACCAGTACCTGCACAGCAGAACTCTGCCACATCCGCGATAATTATGCCATGTACAATAAACTAAACGCTGTTGTGTTTGGTATTTCGGGAGATTCGCTTTTTAGTCTCGTAAAATTCAAAGAAGAGCAAAAACTGACATTTGACCTGTTAAGCGACTTTAATAAAGAAGTTTCAACAGCATACAACAGTATTTACGCACTGTTTGGCTTTGGGATGAAAGGTGTTACCAAACGCGCTGCATTTGTAATTGACAAAGAAGGGGTAATAAAATATGTCGAAATACTTGAGAACGCAAGTGAAGAACCAAATTACGAAGCTATTGAGGCCAGTCTGGGCAGTTTAAACTAAGCACAATTCTAGCCTAAAAGTACAACTAATCGTCAAAAAAATTGACAGATAGTAAATTATTGTTTATTTTTACTGTATGATTCTCAGGAGGATTTATGCAGAACTTGAAACGCACCTAAAGAAGAAACAGGTTACTGTTATTCTTGGTATGCGCCGGGTTGGTAAAAGTACCGCCATTCACCACTTATTAAATAAAGTAGGCCATTCGAATAAAATTTACCTTGACTGTGAAAAGATAGAGCTACAAACTCTTTTTAATACCCCTAGCTACGATACAATTATCAGTGCTTTAGAACTCTATGGGATTGATTTTAAAAAACCCGCAGTTATTGCTCTTGATGAGATCCAATTAGTTAAAACCATTCCCAGCTTTATTAAATACGTTTATGATACTTACCGGGTAAAATTTATAGTTACAGGTTCAAGTTCTTATTATCTGAAAAATCAATTCACCGAAAGCCTGGCAGGCCGTAAACTCATTTACGAAATGTATCCTCTGTCGTTTGATGAATTTCTGCAATTTAAAAAAACTAACATTTCAGCTCTCAGCAAATACAGCCAGATAGATTACAACGAAACCTGGCATTCAAAAACCAAACACTTATATGCTGAGTTTCTTCAATTCGGGGGATTTCCTGAAGTTGTTCTGGAAAAAAACGTGAAAGATAAAACGGAATTACTGTGGGATATTTTAAACTCCTATATTGAAATGGACGTTAAATTACTTTCAGATTATTCATTAAATAAAGATCTTTTCGCATTAGTTAAATTACTGTCGGCCAGAGTAGGCTCAAAACTGGATTTTACTAAACTAAGCAATATTTCGGGTATTGACAGGCGGAAAATAAGTGATTATATTTATCTCTTCGAGAATACTTACTTTTTACATTTGATCAAACCCTACACAAAAAATAGTGATAAAGAAATTTCACAACAGGCTAAAATTTATTTTGCAGACAACGGATTGCTAACTATTTTAGGTGGAGGAAGCATTTCGAGTGGACAGTTATTTGAAAAC
>JAYSYG010000057.1:0-2429 GCA_043716685.1 Sphingobacteriaceae bacterium
CTTTTACATCAAAAAAAAGAAGGCTCCAATTCCCTAGTAGGAGCTTTTGCAGGTGGTATTAAAAATATTTTAAGTGCCGGTTCTTCTACACAGAGCAAAGAAGAGTTTTGGGCTTTAAAAGATATTAGCTTTGAGATCAACAAAGGTGACCGTCTTGGTATTATCGGAAGAAACGGTGCGGGTAAATCAACCTTGCTTAAGATCCTCAGCAGAATCGTGAAACCAACAACCGGGAGCATTGAGTATTATGGCAAAATGGCGAGCCTGCTTGAAGTGGGTACAGGTTTTCATGGTGACCTGTCTGGTCGTGAAAATATTTACCTCAATGGTTCTATTTTAGGAATGAGCAAAAGGGAGATCGATTCAAAATTTGATGAGATAGTAGCCTTTAGTGAAATAGAACAATTTCTGGATACCCCTGTAAAACGCTACTCTTCGGGAATGTATGTACGGCTTGCTTTTTCTGTGGCTGCGCATCTCGATCCTGAGATCTTAATTGTTGATGAGGTTCTGGCAGTTGGTGATTCGGTATTTCAAAAAAAGTGTATTGATAAAATGTCAGACATCGCCAACCAGGGCCGTACTATTTTATTTGTATCACATAACTTTGCAACCATCAATTCTCTTTGTGATAAAGCTATTTTACTTGAAAAAGGGCGATTAACACTAAAGGGCAGCGTTATGGACGTGTTTAACGACTATTACCTCACTTCCAAGATCGATGATAAGAAATTTGATCTGGAATCAGTAGAGCGTTTTGAACACAAGCAGGAAATTATTTTTAGGGAAATTGCCTTTGAAGAAGTTCCGGTGCTTTTCGGAAAGAAAATAAAATTTACACTAAAGCTAAAAACAAAAGTAAAAGGAACTGTATTTAATGACCTTGATTTTGGTGTTAATTTCTGTGACAAGTTCTATAATACTGTTTATCACGTAAGCAACAGGTTTATCAATGCGAATTTCGACCATGAGTCGGATGATTCAAAATATGTATTTGAAATAGAAAATAATCTGAAGCCAGGGGTATATAATCTGGTATTGTTTTTGAGATCAAAAGACGAGATCCAGGATTTTTTGATTAACCGCGTTAGCATAGAGATAGCTGAAGGTAATCCTTATGGATTCAATGATACACCCCAGATACAAGGCATGGTGCTTCCTGAATTTAAAATTACAAAAGAATAAAATGTTTAATACTCCTGTACTGTTTATCATATTTAACAGGCCTGAAGTAACCCAGGTCACTTTTGAAAAATTACGTCAGCTCAGGCCTTCTAAATTATACGTGGCCGCCGATGGACCAAGGAAAGAAAAACAAGAAGAAGAAGAGTTATGTCGCAAGACTCGTAACATAATTGATACGATTAACTGGCCCTGCGATGTGAAAAAATTATACAGGGAAAACAATCTGGGATGTGGTAAAGGGGTGAGCGGTGCAATCGATTGGTTTTTTGAAGAGGAGGAAATGGGAATTATCTTAGAGGATGACATTCTTGCCGATGATTCTTTTTTTGAATACTGCAGTGCTTTGCTTGAACGTTATAAAGATGATGCAAGTGTAATGCACATCAATGGGTGTAATTTTCAACACGGAAATAAACGAGGAGATGGCTCCTATTATTTCAGCGCCTTTCCTCATGTATGGGGTTGGGCAAGCTGGAGACGCGCATGGAGAGTCTACAACTTTAACCTTTCGGACCTGAATTATTTTTACAACCTTAATAAATTGAGTTATTATTTTAAAAGCAAAAAAATAACAGACCACTGGCAGGAGATCTTTTTTAAGATGAACAGGAAATGGCTTGATACATGGGATTATCAGTGGAACTATTCCATCTGGAACCACAAAGGAAAGGTGATCACACCGAATGTGAATTTAATTTCCAATATTGGTTTTGGAACCAATGCAACGCACACGCTTGATCGCAACAGCCCTTTCTCTGCTCTTGAAACAAGAGCGATCGGTACTCTTGTGCATCCGCAAAGTACGTTGATAAATACTGAAGCTGATATATTTACATTTGAATCGGGGAGTTAAAATGAATACTTGTAAAATCTGTAATAGTCCAACAACAAAGATTTTCAGCAAAACGATATTAAAAAAATATCCGGCGGATTATTTCAGGTGTACTCACTGCGATTTTGTGCAGACCTCTGATCCTGTTTGGATAGACGAAGCGTATAGTTCTGCTATTACTTCCCTTGATTTAGGTTTATTGGGAAGAAATGTTGGATTTAGTTCGCAGGTAGCCGCCATTATTGATGCCTGTTTTCCTGAGGTGGTTAAGATGCTGGATTATGCCGGTGGTTATGGAGTTTTTGTAAGGTTAATGAGGGATATGGGTTTCGATTTTTACCGGCAGGACCCATACTGCGAAAATGTTTTCACAAAACATTTTGATATCACAGATACAAATAGCACAACGTTT
>JAYSYG010000561.1:0-3507 GCA_043716685.1 Sphingobacteriaceae bacterium
GAGTTATCTGTAAATCCGCTTTTTTCATCAAAGTGAATAAATTTATTTCCTTCGAGTTTGTAGCAGCCCTTTTCAGTACCAAGCCAGAAATTTTGCTTACTGTCTTCGGCAATACAATACACAGTAATCTCCGGAACAAATTTCGAATCGACCTCGAAACGCACGATCCGGTTTTTTATGACCCTGTAAAGGCCGTCATGAGTGCATAACAAGGTGTCGTTAGCAGAAGAAATGTAAATGCCGCGTATGTGCAATTTTTTCGGAGATTCAGGTAAAGTGCAAATCATTTGCCAGTTCCCATTCTTTAAAACAAAGAGTCCTTTTTTATAAACGGCAGCAAGTAACTGGTTATTTTTAGTGTAAAAAAGAGTGGTGACTTTTTCAAGTGAATCTCCTGAAATATTAATTTTTTTAGAGCTAAGTCCTTTTATTTCCAGGAGAGAATAATTGCTTAATGCGAATACAGTATTTTTATTGATCTCAATCATTTCAGAGATCTGAGTGCGAATATTTTTTATGGTCTTAAAATTCCTGCCATTATAAACAGAGATCCCAAAATTGGTACCTATCCATAAATTGCCGGCTTTATCACAGAGTATAGTATTAATGTGGTTAGCCACCAATCCATCCTGAACCGTGTAGCCTGTAAATTTTTTGCCGTCAAAACGGCTAATGCCTCCTTCTGTTCCAATCCAGAGTTGCCTGTAATTGTCCTGGCAAATATAGGATGCCTGCGATTGTATAAGTCCGTCTTCAACTGTCCAGTTTACAAAATTATATTTCTGTCCATACAACTTAATTGTGCATAAAACGATCAGGTATGGCAGGAGTCTTTTCATTTATGATATAAAATTACTAATAACTGTTTCTACCATCAAAAAAAATATTCTCCTAAATGGCTTTATACAAATGCTCGAGCTTCAAACGCGAATCTTCCCATTCTTTTATTTTCTCTACTGATGCGTTTGCCTGTTTCAATTCTTCTTCTCTTTTTTTCATAATGTTCAGAATGTTTTCCATGTAGGCCTTTTTGGTTTCTCCTTTTACATATTCATTTCCGGTTTTTATAATGTCTGCAAATGTATTAGCTGCCGCTTCAAAGGTTTGAGGGCGCTGACATTGTTTTAAAAAATCGCTGTAATAATAAACGTAGCTCAAATATCCGTATCCTGAAAAATTTGCTTTACTCTTTACAAAGTAGGGGCCTTTGTCATCCTGACCAGCTTTTGAATATACAAATGCTATAGCCGCAAACATCTCATCATTTTTCTCCGACTCCATTTCTTTTGCTTTTTGAAGGGCAAAAGTCAGGTCGCTTGTGGCAAGGGCTTTGAGAGAAGCAGCAACAATTGCGTAAGATTGTTCGCCACTTGATTTTTTATAGAATTCGGTTAATTCAGGTTTTTTATAGCTTTCTGATAAAAAGGTAATGGCTTGTGCCCTGACGTTGGTGTTTTTGTCATTAGATGCAATTTTTAAGATCAGTGGAAGTAGTTCGGATTCCTTTTGAGAAGCGACTTGTTTGAGCCCTATAATAGCATTTTCTCTTAGCTCAAACCAATTGTCATTTTCAGCGGCGTTTACAAAAAGTTTATACACCTGTTCCTGATCCAGCCTCGGTTTTAATGTGCCAAGGACTTCAAACCGGTCAGAAAATAAACCAGCATTCTTGTACATAAAAATTAATTCTTCGGTGGTTTTTGTATAGTTTTTAATAGCGAGCAACTGCCTTTCCGCATCAAAATTTACAAGATCAGGAGTGATAGGTACCTGGAATTTAAACTCCTGCTCCTGCTCATCGATCACAATTCTTTGTCTTTCCTTTTTTCCCTGGTAATAAATATCAATATCCACAGGTAAAGTATACAAAGGATTCTCCTTTAAGTTTTGATCTTGTTTTATTTTTAGGGTGAGTATCTTTGTTGTTGCATCGTAATTTTTTTCAATGGTCAGCTCAGGGTGTCCCTTTGCAAAAAACCATTCATTAAAAAACCAGTTCAGATCTTCTCCACTCACCTCTTCAAAGGCGAGACGAAGGTCATGGATCTCGGCGCTTTTAAAACGGTTGCGTTCCAGGTATAATTTAAGTGAAGCAAAAAATGTTTTATCACCTACATATTTCCTTAACATGTGCAGGATCTGTCCGCCCTTATTATAACTCCAGGCATCGAACATATCTTCCTTGTTGTTATAATCATAACGGATCATATTCACCTGCTTCTGGCGTGCTGCTCCAAAATAACCCATACGTGATTGAAAGCTGTGCGCATCTGAAGCATCTCTGCCGTTTTTGTACTCCTGCCATAAATACTCTCCATAAGTAGCAAATGATTCGTTCAATGGAAGATTGCTCCAGCTTTCCGCCGTCACAAGATCACCAAACCACTGATGAAATAACTCATGCGAAATAACATCTTCACCCTTTTTTCCATCAATCATCTCACGGGCTGTCTGGTACACCATAAAATCACCATGAAGCGTGGCACTTGTATTTTCCATAGCGCCGCTTACGTAATCCCGTACAACGATCTGTGAATATTTTGCCCATGGATAAGGCGTACCTAATACTCTGGAAAAAAAATCGATCATTTCTTTTGTGTTACCAAAAATTGCTTTGGCGTAGGGTTCGTATTCCTTCTCTACATAATAACTTATTTCTTTTCCATTCCAGGGGAGATCTGTTACTTTTTTAAATTCGCCTACTGCCATCATTACCAGGTAAGGCGAGTGGGGGAGATCCATTTTCCAGTGATCGGTGCGTGTGCCATCTGTATTTTTTTTACTGTCAGCCAACATACCATTCGAAAGCGTGGTGTATTTTCCTTCCACGTTCATAAAGATCTCACTGGTCATTTTTTCATTCGGACTATCAATCGTCGGGAACCAGGCAGAACTGGCTTCTGTTTCGCCCTGGGTCCAGATCTGCGGCATTTTGGTTTTATCTTCCCCGGTTGGATTTATAAAATATAATCCCTTATCATCACTGATGGCATCACTTCCACCTTTCTTTAGTTCATTCGGTTTTGCAACGTAACTAATCTTAACAAGGTATTTTTCATCAGAAGTAAATTCGCGGCCTAAATTTATTTTAATGCTATCGTTCTCGTATTTATAAGAAGAATTTAGTTTTTTGTTTCCAGGCATCTCAGGATTAGCAGGCGTTAAATTTGCCTGGGGTTTACCGGAACTCATATCAAACACTTCCACTGACTGCACCTCCATACCGCGCGCATTCAGATTCAATAACGAAGTAGATTTAATATGAGGTTTAGCGGTAATACTTGCCTTGCCTGCCATTTGTGACTTGTTCCAGTCAAACTTTACATCAAGACGCGTATGAAGAATGTCATTTTGTTTTGTGTTGGATGCCCGGTAAGGCTTTTTTTTAGGTAGTGTTTTCAGCGAATCTGAAGGAACAGCGTTTACCAGAAAGCTTGTCGAAAACAAAAGGCTAATTAAAATAAATTTGAGTAGGGTTATTTGCATAAAAAAAGTTTGTACCTCAAA
>JAYSYG010000562.1:0-3496 GCA_043716685.1 Sphingobacteriaceae bacterium
CTATCTCTTCGGTTGTATCGAAATTCTGAAGAGAATTAAACTCCAGGCGCCGTGCAAGAAATCCGTGAGTTACCTGGTTTGTTTTTGTGGGGTTATTGCTTATCCTGCCTATAAATTCCAGGTTATCAAGATTTGTTTTTATTCCTGTTTCTTCCTGCAATTCTGCAAGGGCCGATTCTTCAACGGTTTTTCCAACTTGCTGAAATCCTGCAGGCAGTTCAATAAGGATTTCTCCAAGACCATGTTTGTATTGTTTTACCAGTACGATCTCATTCTTGTTTGTAATAGGAAGTACCATAACGGCATTTCCAAAAGGAGAAATAAAATAGTCGTCGATTATATTTTTATTTGGCAACTCAACAACATGTCGGAGTATAGGAAACCATTTTGTAGGTGAAACATCTTCTTCCGATATAACTTTCCATTTTTTCAGCATGTTACTTTTTATTTGGAGGAGTTACTACCGGCTTTTTAATTAAAAAATTCCTAGTTATAAAATCAATCACAGTTTTTGAAAACTCAGCATTTAAAGACGCCTCAGGATCGCAATAAATGGTTTTTTGAAAATCTTTGTCCATGGTGTTACACTCTTTCAGAACATGGTTCATGTTTTTTATGAGCTTAAATTGTGCTTTCGGTTGTGATTTAAAAAGGAGCTGAGCATCTAGCTCCTTTACCTGCATGTCGGTGCTTCCGGTTGTAATCAGGATTGGCACATTCAGCTTTTTAATTTCTGTCTGTGGATTATATTTCATCAGGGCGATAAGGTAAGGCTGAATGTTTGGCCTGAAAGTGGAATAAAGTATGGAAGGTACCGTACCGATCGTATCTCCTTTTTTTAGACTATCAATCATCCCATAAATGATTTTTTTTGAACTTTCAGGAATGTCGGAATATTCTGCTTTAAGCACTTCGTCAATGGGACGGCCAGTTCCGGCAATTGATATAAAACCGTTTATTTTGGGATTATTTACCGCGGCAAGCATCCCCAGCAAAGAACCTTCTCCGTGCCCAGCTATGATCAGTCTGCTAAAACGTTTGTCTTCCGATAAAAGAGTTATCCAGTCTTTAATATCCTGCAAATAGATTTCGGGCCGCATATCAATTTCATCCAGGCGCAGGCCAGCACTTTGACCAATACCACGTTTGTCGAAACGAAAAGAGGCAATGCCATTTTTGCGGAATGTTTCTGCCAGGCGCCTTAAGGAATTATTTGGCATTTCTACTGTGTTGCCGTTGCGGTCCGTTGGGCCGGAATCAGAAATAATAAGCACTAAAGGAACTGCGCCTTTTTTTTCTGGGATAAGAAGGCTTCCTTCCAGGTTTCCTTTTTCTGCTTTTAATTCTACAATTTCATCCTGGGCACTCACAGCAAGAGCGTATAGAAATGAAAGAATAATAAGTTTTATCTTCATAGATACTATTGAAAATTTTGTTGAATGTACTGTTTTTTTTGCCTCACGCACCAGCGTAAAGAACAACAGTGTGTTTCAGACGAATCCCCGGGACTATAACTGATTAAGAAAGACGATCGCTATTTCTGAATACCAGCTTCAAATACATTAATTTTGTAATTGTTGGTAACAGTAAATTTAACGTAACCCACTTTTGAATTCAGCCTTAGCCTCAGATATTTGATTTGGTCTACCGGAAAAGGTGTATAGTTACTGTAGTGATACAACACGACGGATTTGGTGGTATCCTTAACAATTGTGGTACTTAGACTGTAAAAAGGAGATTCAAAAAGTATTAAGGAATCGTTTTTAAAAGCATCATCACTTTCGCTCTTTTCCCAGCTATCTGAAAATCTGAGTTTAAAATTATTTGCCTCAATATTCAGAAGAGAGTCAGAAGGAGAAACCCGGTGGTAGAGATAACTGAAAATGCCATAAGGTTTTATAGAAGCAGATGTATCTGGAAAAGAACCCAGAATGACTGTATTTAGAAATAAAGTATCAGTCTTGTAAAAACCAGAAAGCTGAAGCTTTGGGTTGCTACAAATAATTTTACAACACGGCCTTCTTTGTGGCCAGGTAATTTCAGAGATCCGGTTTTAAGGCACAGATCAAAGGACCCGTTGTTGTCAATATCAAGATAGATAGGGCCGTCGCTTACACTGGCTGTAACTTGAGTAATAATCATTTCTTCCTTAACATCTGAACTGTTCTTTTTGCAGGAAAAAAGAACAAAAAACAGGAATGGGATATACAAATAACCAGATTTCATTTGGGACTTTTTATGTGTAAACCTAATTTAGTAAAATTTTCGGCAGGTTCAACAACAAAAATACAGCGATTTAGTTGTCCCCGAGTTCGGAATAGATTAGTTCTTCACCTGTGGTTAATTCAGATATATGTCTGCATTCGGTAATTGAGCCCAAAGGAGTAGAGTTGTCGGCATAAAGTATGGTAACTTCTTTGCCTTTAAGTTTTTCGAGTAAACCACTCAGGCTAAATGTTTTTTCAAGTCCTCGGTTAATATAAAAAACAGAATTTTGCCCGGAGATCTTAAACACTGCGTCTTTAGTTCCGTCTTCATAAATGGCTGTAACTATGCCTGAGATGTGTTTACATTTACTTTTAACGCCAGGGTACTGGTTAAGCACTATAACAATCACAAAAAACAGAATGAGAAGCAAAGGACCCGAAATAAACGCAGTTTTTTTCATGGGGTTTGTTTTTTAATACTACCGAATTTAGGGAATATTATACTCAAATTCAAAAATAATTTAGACCGATGTTTAAATTATTTTTGGGAGGCTGGTCTGTGCGGGGGCATTTGGTATATGCCAATTCTTTACCGAAAGTTGGCAGGTTTTTGAAAAAAAGCTGACTACTATCGGTTATACCGAACGCTCAGATGGGTGGTTTTTCAAAACCTGAGTTGTTTCGGTATAAAAACAAATGGCACAATAAGTCTTAATGAATTGGGCCATATTGTTTTTTGATTCGGCTGTATAACCGGATGCAGGTTACAAATGTTAAAGATGAAGTTATTATTTCGTTGAATACTAAATTCGTTTTCCTGAAAAGAATTGAAATTTTAAATAATACCTTTATTAAAATTTTAATTTCTTATAAAATAAAAATGGAACAACCCGATGATACATCCAACTGGTTTTTAGGGATTTTTTATTTTAATAAAAGGGACAAACGGATTTTTCCACCAAAGAGGATCCGGGGAATGGGATGGACCATAAATTTTGCGAATCCTTATTCGGTGCTGGTTCTTTTGGCATGCCTCATCATCTTAATTCTTGTGTCAAGGATAAGAAAGTAGTTCTATCTTTCGATTGGAGCTATTTTGGGGTAAATAAAAAAAGCCGCGCAGTTGCACAGCTTAAGAATTAAATAAGTTTTGTAATGTTACTTATTCGCCTTCCATAGGAAAGCCTTTAGCTACCCAATCAGGTTTTATGCCTTCGGGAAGTTCAAGTACTTTTACATTTTTAAAGCCCTGTGCAAGCAACGCATCATACGCTGGTTTTATATTCGGA
>JAYSYG010000563.1:0-3490 GCA_043716685.1 Sphingobacteriaceae bacterium
TCATCCGAAATACCAATAACAACGCCGCCTTTGGCAGTGCCGTCTAATTTTGTCACAGCGAGTGCATTTACATCGGTAGCCGCAGTAAATTGTTTACACTGTTCAATTGCATTCTGACCTGTACTTCCATCCAGCACCAGCAATATTTCATGCGGCGCATCGGGAACTACTTTTTTCATTACGTTTTTTATTTTAGTGAGTTCGTTCATTAAATTCACCTTGTTGTGCAAACGTCCTGCGGTATCTATTATAACCACATCGGCATCTTTTGCTTTTGCGCTGCTCAACGTATCAAATGCCACACTGGCGGGGTCTGCTCCCATACCCTGGTTCACAACAGGCACTCCTACTCTTTCACCCCAGATGATCAACTGTTCAACTGCCGCAGCTCTGAACGTATCTGCCGCACCTAAAATAACCGATTTACCTGCCTGTTTGTATTGATAGGCTATCTTCCCGATGCTGGTAGTTTTTCCTACACCATTTACTCCCACCACCATAATTACATGTGGTTTATTAGCAAGAGGCTCAGAAAAATGTGAGGGGACTTTATTGTTTTCGGAAAGAAGACTAACGATCTCATCCTTAAGGATAGAATTGAGTTCGCTCGTGCTTACATATTTATCGCGTTTTACGCGCTCTTCAATGCGTTTGATTATTTTTATTGTTGTGCTAACTCCAACATCTCCGGAGATTAATACTTCTTCCAGGCTGTCCAGAACATCCGCATCCACAGAGCTTTTCCCGGCAATGGCTTTGGTTATTTTTCCAAAAAAACTCTCCTTGGTTCTGGCCAGTCCCTGGTCCAGGGTCTCCTTATTTTCTTTGGTAAACAGTTTTGAAAAAAAACTCATAGTATGTAGTTGGGGTTAGGTTTTAAGTTCTCCAAATCCGATACGAACTTACACAAAACAAAAAATTCTTTCCCTGTTAAAGGAAAGAATTCTTTTAAAAAATCATAAATGTCTTATTACTTTGATTTTAAGAAATCAGCGATGTGATCGTTGTGAACGATCTCTTCTTTGAAGTTGTAAGCGCCAGTTTTAGCTGATCTTACCATCTTAATAACTTTAGTAAAGTCTTTACCTTTACCGCTTTTTAGTGTTGCAACTACTTTCTTTGCCATTTTATTTTATTTTAACTTGTCTACCGGAGTGCACCCTGAGCGAAGCCGAAGGGTAAGCACAGAGGTTAATTATTTAATTTCTTTGTGAACTGTCATGCGTTTTAATACAGAGTTATATTTTTTCAACTCAATACGCTCAGTTGTATTTTTTTTGTTTTTAGTAGTGATATAACGGGAAGTTCCCGGTTTACCGCTTTCTTTATGCTCGGTACACTCTAAAATTACCTGGATTCTATTGCCTTTTTTTGCCATGACTCTCTTGCTGTTTTATAATTATGCTAAAAGGCCGTTAGCTTTGGCTTCTTTTAAGCAGGCACTGATGCCTTTTTTATTAATATTCTTAATCGCGGAAGTAGATACGCGTAATACGATCCACTCATTCGTTTCCGGAATAAAGAAACGTTTGCGCTTTAAATTCACTTTAAACTGACGACGGGTCTTCGTGTTTGAAAACGATACTTTGTTTCCACCCATCGCTTTTTTTCCTGTTAACTGACAAATACGTGACATGATATAAATCTTTATCTTAAATTAAATCCCTTTTAAAAGGGATGCAAATATACTATAAGAATCTTAATATACCAAATTCTGGGGCTACGATTATCAAATTATTTAAGTTTTGAAGTTTTCCGGCCAGAACCGGGTATAAAAGTACTAAAAAATCTCCTTTTCAAGGAGTCCTACGGCAGGAAATGCTTCGTTTTTGAAATGATGAAAAAGTTTATCATTGCCTACAAGCTCAAAGGAATTCTTAAGGGCAAACACGGGTCCTTTTAATCCCTGGGCAAAATGAAGGTCAGGATTTTGAAATACCAGTACCTCATCCCACAGGTCTTTTTTCACAAACTCATTAACCAAAAAAGCCCCGCCTTCAACCAATACACTCTGAATTTGCAACTCATACAGCTTTTCATTTATTTGAGAAAGTACATCTTTTTCATAATCGAGTTTTATATAACGAATATGCTCCTTTTTTTCTTCTTTAACTTCATTAAATACAATGGTCTCTGCTTCGGTATTGTAAATATTAAACGTAACCGGAACTTCAAGTTTCCTGTCTATAAATATCCTCACCGGATTTTTTCCTTTAATGAGCCGTGTGGTGAGGTGTGGATTATCATTTAAAACCGTGTTTTTCCCCACAAAAATTCCCATTACCTCTGCCCTTATATGATGAACGTATTCCTGGGCCTCCCTGCGACTGATCCAGTTTTCCTCTCTGGAGTTCAGGTAAGGGATCTTACTGATAAAACCGTCTGCGGTAATGGCCCACTTTAACAGGAAATAGGGTCTTTTTTCCTCAAAGAACCTCACGAAGCGTTTATTTAGCTCTCTTCCTTCCTTTTCAAGAATCCCTGTTATAACATTTATACCCGCTTCTTCCAGCTTATGAATTCCTCTTCCTGCCACAAGTGGATTAGGGTCTTTACAACCAACCACAACAGTTTTAAAGCCTTTACTTATGATCAGGTCCACACACGGTGGTGTTTTGCCATAATGGCTGCAGGGTTCAAGCGTTACATAAAGGGTGCAATCGGAGGGCGAAACAGATGCCGGTAAATTAACAATGGCATTAACCTCGGCATGCGGCTCACCATACTCCTTATGATAACCGGAAGCAATTATCTCGCTGCCCTTCACGATCACAGAACCAACCATTGGATTTGGAGCAACGAGCGGCCATCCTCTCTTAGCCAGTTCCAGTGCTTGTTGCATATAATATTGGTGGTTCATTGCCAGCTAAAATACAATTTAAATACCGGGTTAAATATCTAAAATATCCTAATACAAAAATGATCAGGCATATTTTTATTCACACAAGATGCAGAAGCAAATGCTATTCCAACTACATTCTGAAAAAAATTAAAAAAAAATAAGCAATTTTTGTACCTTTATCCCTCTAAAAAGTAATTGTAATGTTCAATAATTTACAGGATAATCTTGACCGCGCATTTAAAGTTTTAAAAGGTCAGGGCAAGATCACCGAAATAAACGTAGCCGAAACGCTTAAGGAAGTACGTAAAGCGTTATTGGATGCTGACGTTAACTATAAAGTAGCAAAAACATTTACCGATACCATAAAGGAAAAAGCGCTGGGACAAAACGTACTTACGTCTTTGTCACCGGGCCAGTTACTCATTAAGATCACACACGATGAACTCGCCCAGCTGATGGGCGGTACCAAAGAAGACATTTATCTGGGTGGAAATCCCACTGTGATTTTAATGAGCGGCTTACAGGGTTCAGGTAAGACAACCTTTACTGGCAAGCTTGCTTATTATTTAAAAACTAAAAAGGGTAAAAAACCTTTAATGGTTGCCTGCGACGTTTATCGCCCCGCTGCTATTGACCAGCTTCATGTTC
>JAYSYG010000564.1:0-10553 GCA_043716685.1 Sphingobacteriaceae bacterium
GTAAATATCAGCTCTCCTTTTTGATTAATAAGGGTTCGTGCATCATCGTTCACGCTGAAATAATGCGGAGAGATTTTTACAATTTCTGCGCCGGTTGAAAAAACCTCAGCTCCATAAGTAGTAATGATCACGTTATTTTCTTTCAATTTCACCAATGCAAGGCTGTCCGAAAAATCTCCTGCCACTGTATACCTGTATGGTATTGCGCTTATTAGCTTACTGTCCAGGTACCCATATTTGTTTTTTTGCTTCACACGCATAAGATCGTTGCCAGGAAAATTAATTTCCTGGTAGGCCCCAAAGCTAATGTACGTGCGGCCATTTGCATCAACAAAAGACTGCTCCCCTTTTTTCAACAGCTTAAACAAAACACCATTGGTATAATATTCTGGATATTTTTCTTTCAGGTAATCGTATGCAACAGAACTTAAAAAACAGCCTTCAGAAGTAAAGAAACCATACAGATTATTTAAAACGATGATAAAAACTGATGTATTCGTTTTAAGGATCTGATCATATTCCGGCTCCAGGATCTTTTTTCCGAAAATATTTACAAGGCCATATTTATTGTTTTGTTTTATAACGGCAATTTGGTCAGAATTAAAGTCTGAGATCCATTCAAATTCGGCCTTGTGAACCGTGCCGTTTCGCGAAACAAAACCGTAGGATCCTTTTTCCAGGTAGTAAGCATACCCACTTTTAAAATCACCAAGTTTATCAAATTTAGGTTCCAGGATGCTTTGCCCGAAATGATCCAGTGCGCCGTATTTATCATCAGCCTTTACCACATATACATTATCAGAAAGTTCGTTGATCTCGTCATAAAATCGCGAAATAGATTGTCCCTGCCTGTTAATAAAGAACCATTTGTTGTTTTGCTTTACGGGCGCAATACCATTTTTAAAGACCGAGGCGTCAGAATAAATTTTAGAAAATGGATTCACATTTTGTTTATTGATAAAATATACCGAATCGTTTTTAGACACTACAGAAAGTCCATCATAAAAATCGGTTGCAGCATCAAACATGGGTTTAATAACAAATTTACCTTTGTCATCAATAAAACCTGAAAAATCACCTTGCTGGTAAGGATAAAGTACCAGCTTATTCAGCTCCAGCTCATGCAAAATAGAAGTCTTTAAGGGGAAATCGGGGTATATTTTCACGAAGCTTTTCAACTCATCAAATGAAAACTCTTTAACCGAAAGTGAAAACAATAATTTCCATGCCTCAATATTCTGGTACGCACCCGGGTAGTCTTTTACAAAGGTGGCAAGACCACTAACATTCTTTTGCTGTCGGTAAATTCCAAATAATTTTTCATGCGCGGTTTTCACCATCAGGTTTTTAGGGAACTTACTTAAAAAAGAAATGTAGTCTTCCACTGCACCCGCAGTTGTATTCTCTTCGTACACTTGTCTTTCTCTTAAAACAAAAGCCTCCTGATAAAAATCGCTTTGCGGGTGCAGAAGCATGAACTGGCGGGTTGTATCGCTGTTATTAATTTCAACTACTGTATTAAATTCCAGTCCGTCCCTTGCGTACACAGCTTCTTGGAGGAGTTTACGCCTTGCCAGGTAAAAATTTTTAAGAAAAAAATTGTAGGAGTTAACGGTATTTACGATTTTAATCTTCTGGTACATTTTGGTTGAAATGGAATCAGCAAGCGTTAGAATACTGCCCGTGTCGATTAAAAACCCCGCGGGACTCTCTGGCAAAGGATTGGCAAGAAACGTATGATAGCTGAGGCGAATATATTTTCCTGCACTGTCTATGTTTGAAAAAGGATTATCATTCCTGCTGAAAATAAGCGCCAGTCCATAAGAAGAATAAGCATCTGGCTTTTTAGCACTTAGCTCATACAGTATTTTTTTTGCCTGGAAATAATCGTAGACACGAAGCGCCTCAAAACCTTTATCCAACTTTGAAGCATTACCTGTTAATGCCACAAGCAGTAAAAAGGTAAGGAGTATAAGTATGTTTTGTTTAAGCAGCACTAATGAGGGGGTGAAGTTTGTTATTTTTTTTGAGAATATATCAATGCTTTGTCTGAAATTTAACCCGGTTTAAAAATTCCCCCAATATCAAAACAGATTATCCCCTATATTTGCAGCATGTTTACTCCCGGAAGAATCGTTTTTGTTTCAGTATTCGTTCTCGCTTTTGTCATAATGCTCATCTGGAGTTATAACAAGGAAAAAAAACTAAATAAGATCCATTTCAGCAAGGCTTATAAAGTAATTATCGCTCTTTTACTCTTCCTTGTACTCCAGTTTATAATTGTTAAAATTAGGAAATTCCTGTGATTTTGACCCATTCATAGGTTGTTTTTGGCATTTTGTCGTATATTTGCTTTCACATTTTCCGTTAGTGCCAGCCAAAAAATGTGTTTGAGAATATTACATTATGAACGAATACGATTTTGCGGAACAAAAGTTAAAACGGATTATTTCATAAGCTAAACAAAACAACAATATCTGAGTATGAAAAGATTTTTGCTACTTATGGGTGCGTTATCAACAGGCTTTATAGCCAGTGCTGCCACACTTGTTATCGAAGGAAAATATCAGAATAAAAATGTTTATGTACACAATGGTTTTGGCGCAGGTGGTGTTGGCTATTGCACAAAAGAAATTAAAGTGAACGGCAACATTACTACAGATGAGATCAACTCAAGCGCTTTTGAAATAGATCTGAAAGCACTCCACTTAAAGTATGGCGACAATGTAACTATCGAAATCATTCATAATGAAGGGTGTACGCCAAAGGTTTTAAATATGGAAGACCTTAAGCCAAAACCTACGTTTGAAGTAATGATGATGAACATTACTCCCACCGGTCTTTTAAAATGGACCAGTAAAAATGAAATGGGAGCCTTACCTTTTATCATAGAACAATTTAAATGGAATAAATGGGTGCCGGTTGGTGAAGTGGACGGCCTTGGCACTCCTGAAACACACGATTATTCTTTCCAGGTTGCAATGCACAGCGGTGAGAATAAATACCGCATCAAACAAAAAGGATTAAATGCACTTACTAAAATGTCTAAAGAGGTAACTGTAACCTCATCTTTAAACAAACCTTCCTTTGCCATACCAAAAAACAGCGCAAGTATTGATTTCAGTACCGAAACAGCCTTCGAGGTATATGATGCTTACGGAGTTGTTGTAAAAAAAGGATTCGGTAAACAGGTTAAGATAGACAATCTTACAAAAGGAGAGTATTATCTTTGTTACGACAATGCTTTAACCGAATTCAGGAAGTAGTTTTTATCAGTTGTTTTAACTCGCTGAGGATCATAGCGGTTGCCCCCCACACTTTAAGTCCCTTCACATCAAACCAGGGTGTCTCTATTTTCATATTCATTACTTCAATACTTCCTTTTTTTACCCTTTGTTCATTTAATAGATCCATTGGATCTAATCGTAAAATCGTTTTTACTTCTCTTTCATTACTCGTCATTAAAGGATTCTTAATTTTACAGAGACCTATGTAAGGATGCACAAGAAAGCCACTTACCGGTATAAATAAAGGGGTTAGTTTGCCGAGGATTTCAATTTCCCGTATTCCAATTTCTTCGTAACATTCACGCACAGCTGTTGTTGCCAGATCTCCATCATTTTGCTCGAATTTTCCTCCCGGCAAACTTATCTGTCCACTATGCGCACCGTTGTAAGTCATACGTTCTGTTAAAGGAATGAATGGCTTTCCACCTTCATCCTCACACACTAAAATCATAACAGCACTTGGCCTGTAATCTTTTTCTTTAAGCTCCTCCAGCTCTATTTTTCTGCGGTGAAAGGGTGCCATCAGGTACTGTGCATTGGCCCCAGGCAATGTTTGAACGAGGGCATTTTTAAGTCTATTTATCAATTGTTCCAAAACAAAATGAAGTTTCAAAGGCTTAAATTACCTAAATTTGTGCCACTTATGAGTGAATTTAAATTAAATACTATAGAAGAAGCGCTTGAAGACATCCGCAAAGGAAAAGTGATAATTGTTGTGGACGATGAGGACCGTGAAAACGAAGGCGACTTTATTACTGCTGCAAGAAATGCAACACCCGAAGTGATCAATTTTATGGCTACGCATGGTCGCGGCCTTATATGCGCACCACTTACCGAAGAAAGGGCGCACGAACTAAAACTGGATATGATGGTGCCGGCCAATACCTCGCTGCACGAAACACCTTTCACGGTTTCTATAGACCTGTTGGGCTTTGGCTGCAGCACCGGCATTTCAGCCTCTGACCGTTCTAAAACAGTAAAAGCCCTAATAGATCCAACAATAAAGCCGTCCGATTTCGGTAGGCCTGGACATATTTTTCCTTTAAAATCAAAACCAGGGGGCGTGTTAAGAAGAATAGGTCACACCGAAGCCACCGTAGATATTTCCGTACTTGCAGGCTTCGAGCCATGCGGTGTGCTGGTTGAAATACTGAATGAGGATGGTACCATGGCCCGCTTGCCACAGCTAATGAAAATTGCTGAACGCTTTGATCTTAAGATAATCAGTATTGAAGATCTTATTGCGTACCGGCTTGCCAAAGAAAGCATTGTAAAAAGGCAGGTGGAAGTGAATATGCCAACAGAATGGGGCGATTTTAAGTTGATTGACTATACTGTTGAAACCAATGGTCAGGAACATCTCGTGCTTGTAAAAGGCGATTGGAAAAAGGACGAAGCAATACTCGTAAGAATGCATTCTTCCTGCGTTACAGGCGATATTTTTGGAAGCTGCCGTTGCGATTGCGGAGGACAGCTCCATCAATCGATGCAAATGATCGAAAAAGAAGGTAAAGGGGTAATTGTATATCTTAACCAGGAAGGAAGAGGCATTGGATTATTAAATAAGCTAAAAGCATACAAATTACAGGAAGAAGGTCTTGATACCGTGGAAGCGAACGTAGAGCTTGGCTTTAAAATGGATGAACGTGATTATGGCGTTGGTGCGCAAATTCTCCGTGATCTAGGTGTGAGAAAAATAAAACTCCTTTCAAACAATCCAAAAAAACGTGCAGGACTTATCGGCTATGGTTTGGAGATCGTCGAAAATGTACCCATCATTGTTAAGTCAAATCCGCACAATGTTAAATACCTGCAAACAAAAAAAGATAAAATGGGGCATTCGTTCTGAACTGCCATCTTGAAAAAAGACTAAAATGAGCCAGGAGGAAAGAATTAGTATGAAAAAAAAGCAAAAAAAAGCCCTTCCACTAAACAGGAAGGGCTTTAAAATAAGGGCGTGTTGCTTTAGCTTAGTTTTTGATCACTTTTATAACTTCAACAGAGTTATCTGATTGTATTTTTACGTAATAAATTCCGTGAGCAATCTCTTTAAGATTCACCACAGTTTTATTATCCAGTGACTGAGTAGTTACAATAACACGGCCTGTAACATCCGACACTTCGATCAATTTGTTTAAACCATTATTTAATTCAACTGTAAATTCACCGTTGTTTGGATTAGGATAAACACTTAAACCTGAAATTTGGTTTTGTACTTCATTTATACCTGTACATTTACTTACAGCTAATACAACCATATTGGTATCAGAACATCCTTTGCTGTCCGTTCCGATAACCATATAACTGGTAGTATTTTTCGGGTTAACAACAATAGAAGTACCAGTAGTACTTGATGGAGCTGCCCATGCATATGTGCTTGCACCCGATGCTGTAATGGTAGCCGATTCACCTGCACAAATAGTAGAACTGCTTCCACTTACTATAACAACCGGATTGGGGTTAACAGTGACAGTAATAGTACCGAAATGGTCGCATTGTTTAGAATCAATCGTGTGATAACTATACGTAGTTGTTACAGAAGGGGTAACATTTACTGCGGAGAAAGGTGATGGAACAGGCGACCAGGTGTAGGTATTTCCTCCAGTTGCTGAAATATTAATAGAGTTCCCAATACACAATTCAGTATTTGAACTAGCTGCAATCACTATTGTATTTATTTTAACTGCCAGTGTCATTGTTTTACTACAACCGAGTGTATTTGTTCCTGTAACACCGTAAACAGTATTTGCAGTTGGTGATACAACAGCTGTATTTGTAACACTATTTGTGGTCCACGAATACGTAGTTGCTCCTGAAGCGGTAAGCGTGTATGAGCTGCCTAAGCAGGCAAATGTATTACCCGTAAGAGATAATGGTGGTAATGGATTAACAGTATAGGGTATTGTAGCAACATTAACGCAACCATTCACATCTGTACCTATTACAAAATAACTACCGGTTGAAGAAGGAGTGCCTGTAAAGGTTACACCTGTAGCAGTATTGTTCCAGTTATAAGAACTGGCACCACTTGCTGTTAATATAAATGGACTCTGGTCACATATTATCATGTTTGTTGGAGTTGTAACTACCGTAAGAGTTGGCAGATTGAAAACTGTAACGTTTGCAATTGCGGGTAGGGAAGTACAGCCAACCGTAGTTGAACCAACAATTGAGTACGAAGCAGAAACAGTAGGAGTTATAGGATTACTGGAATTTACAAACGTATAGCTGGTTGCACCACTTGGTAAAAACACATACGTTGATCCACTGCATACGGTACCATTTGACACTGTAACAACCGGAAGGGTAAGCACAGTGATACTTGCAACGGCAACAGTAGGCGATACACAGCCGTTTGTGCTGGTGCCTATTACATTCACAGCCGTGCTGGTTGCAGGAGAAATTGTGTTAGACCCGTTTGCATATGAATATGTTGAAGCTCCCGAAGGTAACATTGTAAATACCAAACCTGCACATAGAGTACCGCTGTTTACAGTAATTGTAGGTGAAGGGTATGTATAAATTGTAAAGTTTTTTACACCATTACAAACATTTGTACCCGTTCCGGATACTGTATAAATAGTGGTTACGCTTGGACTTACGGGCAGAACAGATTGATTGGAAGCCGGGGACGTCCAGGTGTATGTATTAGCGCCGGTAACCGTTAAACTTGTAACAATGTTAGGACAAGCAGAAGGCGACGGAGCTGTTATAACCAATGTGGGAGAAGCCAATGTAGTTACTGTGGCAAAACCAGAACTTGATAAATTAGAATTACATCCATTTGATGAACCGACTACGGAATATGAAGTGGTTACAATAGGAGACACAGTTGCTGAGGAACCTGTTAGTGTTCCGGAACCTCCACTGTAAGTATAGGTGGTTGCTCCACCGGGAGTCATTACAAATGAAACTCCGGGACAAACAGAACCAGAGCTGATACCGGTGATTGTTGGAGTTGCGTTTACGCTTATTGTTCTTACAGCACTTGTACTAAGGCTTGGACAAGATGGTATGGTTGCTGTAACCGTGTAACCAACAGTTGTTGTCGGGTTGAATACTACACCATTGGTGACACCTCCGGTCCAGCTGTAATTAACCAGTCCGCTGCCCGTAAGTATTACAGAATTAGTTGTGGAACATACCAGCGTATTTGAAGCCGTAATCGTTAAGGTTGGTGCTGTTGAAGGACATACAAGGTAAACGTAGTAATCTTCCGTTTCACCGTATCCAAAACCAATACCATTTGTACACGCCTGTCCACTGGTCACAGAACTGGAATATGCATCACGCACACGCATTCTCACCTGAATTCCAGGGGTAGAAGTAATTGGGATGGTTAATGAACCTGTAACATTCATTGCGGGGCCTCCGGAAGCAACAAATTCTGTGGTAGCATAGAATCCGTCGTTGTTTAGATCTATCCAGATTCCGACACCTTCGTTGTACTGAGCATTACCAACTGAAGCTGACCATGTATAGGTGTTACCCATCTGCAATGTCCAAACCGGAGCTGAAAATGAATTGTAACCACTGGCACCGCAGCCACTGTTGCCCGTTGCGCTTATACCGTTAAGAACAAAAGCCTGGATGCCGTCACCAAAAGTACAGTTGTTTGTTGGTGCGGACGAAGTGGCACACTGAGCGTTGACGAAATTGGGCAGAGATGCCCATAAGATTAAACTTAAAGTAATTTTTTTCATGTGTGTTTATATTTAGTAGTTATAAGTAAATATATTAAAAAATTATTTAAAACGTTAGCTTTTAATTAATATTTGTTAAATAGTCATTACTTTTTCAACGAGTGCGCTGTTTCCAACTGAAGTAATTCTTAAATAAAGATTACCTGAATATTTGTCGGATTTACTATACTGTATGGAAGATTTAAATGATCCGTTATAATTTATCCGGCCGGTACGTTGCGCCTTTAAAACAGTGTTATTCTCGTCTATTATTTCAATTATGTAATTGTCGGAATAATTACCAGTATTATAGATTGAATAATTAACACTCACAGTATTTTTATTCTTTTTAACATCTTCGAGCCTGATCATAAAGTGATGTTTAATAAGACTCCCGAGTAAACTGGCCCTGTATTGTGGAAAAGGTTTCCACAAAGTATCCTGTTTAGTTCTTAACCAAATAAATGCATCCCACACTATTTCTTTTGAGCGGGTCACTTCAAAAATCCTGTTAAGTTCTCCCGCACACACAAATAAATTTGAATTGGCTAATTCCAATACGTTACCCCCCTTCATACTTTTTCCTTTTGTCAATGTATCAAAATCAAGTTCCAGTTTCCAAAGCAGGGAACTGTCTTTTGCTCCAAACGAATCCCTAAATTCAACGACGGATGAAACCCCACCGGACCGTAAACTGTTATTATTAAACACTAAAATGGAATTATGACCTGTAACATGGGCATCGTGCTGAGACCGGAATAAATTATTACAAAATTGTGCTTCCCCGGAAGGATACTTTTCTCCATAAGTTGCTATTACTGCTTTTGTTTTTATGTTGATCTTAATGATCCGGCTTAAATCTCTCAGTCCTATATAGGCCATTGTACCCTGCCCGTTTATGCTAAAGGCGTTCGCATGGCTGTTAAAATTCGGGAAACCACTTGCGGATTTTTTATAATTAAGATCTATATCCTGTAAATAGCTTCCCAAATCGTAGTACCACAACAATCTGTTGCTTTTATCAAATTTCAATAAAACCCCTATTTCGGTTTTACGGTAAACTGCGGTGTCAGTTATCCGCACCATATCCTCATTTGTAATTACGTCCTGTGGTAGCTTTACGAGCAGTTTGCGGTATACAAATTTATTCCCCAAAACATAATAATTCCCTTCCCCGTCTTTTTTAAGATCATGATGAAACACAATGGTGTCTTTGTTTAATACAAATGGATCTGGTCCTTTCCAGAGTACATTTCCTTCAAAATCAATTTCCACAGGCGTTTGTTTGACCAAAAGCGTAAGGGTATTATCTTTGGTCATCTTCAAATCTCTCGTCTGTACCCAATCGTCAATAAGTCCGGGAATTTTCGGAAGAGTCCACACCGCCTTGCCATTGCGGTCATATATAGTTCTTGCATTATCAATAGCAATAAAACCACCACTTTGCTTACCTGGTTTATTTGTATTAATTGTAAGTTTTACGTCATCAAAATTTCCAGTCATAATTTCTGTAATTTTGAAGCGGTGAAGCTTTCCTTGTTTTACAACCGCACCATTTTGAGCAAAGGCATCCACTTTCCAATAATAGATATGACCCCATTCGAGATCAGGCACCCAAAATGCCGGTAATTCATTTTTGACAAAGTTTTTTAGCGTAATTATATTTTTAAAAAGAGAATCACTACTCAGAACCAGGTTATAATTTTTGGCTCCTTTTAAGAAATCCTCTTCAAAGTAAACTGTGGTGTAATGAATAAGAGATTTATCTGCAGGCAGTACAGAAGAGATAGAACTTAAGATGTTAAGTGAACATGTAGCCGTGATAAGCAGTATTCTGTTAAGTATCATTTTCCTCTCTAATCCGATACTGTTTATGACTTTAGATTTTCTATTATTAAATAAAGTAATTCCAGATCGGTTTAAGGAATAGTGTATTTGCATGGTCTAAAATTTAAAACTCTCAGATTTCAGATAAAAAATCAAACACCTAATACAGCAAGCGCATCCGTCTGTGAATCAGCTACCTTAAACAAAGTATGGAATTTGGTGATAAGGATCAGTTCGTTGATCTTTTTATTCATATTATAAAGTACAGCCTCGCCACCGGCAACACGCGCCTTGTGCGTTTACTATATTTGGCAACAAGGACCAAACAAATAAGCTTAGATAATTTTTTTTCATATGTGTTGTGTTATAGATTATAAAAGTAAATATATGTTATTTTTGAATTAAAAGTTAAATTTTAACGCTTAACTAAATATGTTGCACTTCGATTAGGTTATCTTTAGTTAAATAATACCGCTAAATTGTGTAATTCCAATTTTCAAGATTTCCTTTTATCACTCTCTATAATTTTTATTAATTTTTGTTCTGCAACAAAGCCTACTCCGCTCAACAGAATTTCTAATTCTAACCTCGTTCTAGAAAACAGCGTGAAACAAAGAATCCCATACTTTCAGTACAGGATTCAGTTAATTTGGACAATAATTGAGGATTAAATTTTAATTCGCTGACCTACTCTTAGTTTTGAAGTTGGCCTCAGACCATTTTTACGACAAAGCATTTTAACACTCGTTCCTTTTTT
>JAYSYG010000565.1:0-3481 GCA_043716685.1 Sphingobacteriaceae bacterium
AAATCATTGGCGACATATAAACAAATCCCAAGATGGTTAATTTATCCATTAATTTACTTAACATACATATTAGTACGTGGTGAATTTTCAGGTTTTTACCCATATGCTTTTGTTCACGTTGGAAATATTGGTCTGTCAAAAGTCTTAATAAACAGTATAATTTTAATAGCGTTTTTTAGTGTGCTTTCTGCAATATTTATCACGATTGGAAAAGTTATCAAAAAAAAATCAGCGAAAAAGCCTGTTGCCAACAATGGCTAAGTTCCATTGCTGCTTTTTGCAAACCGCAACATTGTCTTTCCAATAAAATTTCTAACTTGCAGAAAATACGCTGCTAACCGAGCCGCAACGCGAGTCTCGCCGAGTGACGTTAGCATTAGTAGCGGCCCACGCCGTCCGAACCTAAATGAGACGTACACTAAATACATTTAAAATTAACTTAGCTTAAAATCAAACATGAAAACAAAAAAAAATATTAGCATTATAATGATTATTGTAAGTTTAGTAATGTGTTATCTAGCATATAATAAAATTTCGGAAAGCACTAAATCAGTAAATCTTCTAGGGCTAAAGGTTGAAGCTTCCGACGATTCTGGCAAGAAAGAAGGTTATTTGTTTTTGGGTTTAGCTCTTATACTTTTCGGCGGAGGAATCTATACTTTAAATAAATCTGAATAAGTGCTACTGTTGTTAACAGCCACTAAAAATTATTACTGATTTTGTGTAATTGATAAGCCAGATGGCACGGACTTGCAGTTCGTGATAAATCATCGGAGGCATTATTTCATTAGACAGTGACCGCCGATTACATTCCTTAAATTATAAAAAAAAAGCACGTAGTTCAAATGTAATATCTAAACGAATGATTGAAAAAGAGTCCGTTCGCATTTGCAAATCGCCACATTCATAGTCTGGATGCTGCAATCAGGAGAAATTCTGATAAAATTATAAAATTCGCTAGAGGCATGCCTGCCACACTTATTTTAAAAACACACACAGTTTTGGCTTAGTAAAGATTATACGGGTGAAGTCAAATTAATGCTTTTAGACTTACTTGGTCCGCATGCGCATTTAGATAGATTTGATGTTGTAATTAAATACTCTAACCGGCACCACGGCGCGCCAATGATGCGGTTTTATGAATTTGAAGATTATCTCGACAATATAAATTTGAATAACAAAAATAAATTGTTATTCGGGTCATAGATTGTTCCAATATGTTGTGTGCGAGCATGTTTTGGTTTTAGAAGAAGGTGCGCCAACTTACTAATATGTATTCTCGCATTAAATCTTAATGGTCAGTATTTTTGATCAGACTTCCTATCAAATTAAATCTCCACTTTTAATTTTGCCGGTCTGTTTGTTATTTCAAGCATTTCCCCGTGCGGCACGATAGTAATTTGTCCAAATTCCTTAAGCAACATTTTGTAAGCTTCTGCAACAGGTCGCGGCTTTCTGTTTAAATCATACAATCCGCAAGCATTAACGGTTCCTTTTTTCTCTGCCAAAGCAATATCCCAGTCAATTTGATCAATCAAACTGTACCAATTAAAACCAAGAACTGGTACACCATCTTCCCGCATTTGCAGCACATTCATCCACTGCTTCCATAGCCAAGTGGGAGCATCATCAGCCTGAAACACATTGGTTTCTGTGTGCATTACAGGTTTTTTATACCTGTTATAATAACTTTTCGTAATCTGGTACCAGCCAAACACATCTGAAGCAGTGATGATCTCACCGTTAGGTAATTTTATTTTCTCATTTCTGCCGTAGTAGTCATTTCCCATTACTTGGTAGCCTGGCGGCTCCCCTTTCATAAACCATTCATATTCTTTACGGGTAAGGCCGTTATCCATCAAATACATAAATACATCGGCATCTGGTGGGTGTGCAAATAATAAGTCCAATGCAAGAAAACGCACCTTGTTATCAATAGTAACTTGTTTTGATTTTGTTGCGCAAGCCTCATGTAAATATTCAGCGCTTTCACTTTGTACAATAACGCAATCAGGGCGATACTTTGCAATTTGGTGATTACCTAAAATACTGGCTGCAACAATATTTTTAATAGCAGTAACAAAGGATTTCTCATCTTTTAGCTGCTCATTCCATATACCTTCTTTAGCACTTGATTTAGCCGTTACGTATATTTCATTAATGGGGGTATAAAATTTTACCCACGGGTATCTCTGTGCAACTGCCGCCGCATATTTTTCAAAATGAATTGGCAATTCCGGATTTTGAAAATTACCTATCCAGTCGGGAACACCAAAATGCAACAAATCCAGAATGGGCACTATTTCCAGTCTTTTTAATTCATTCATTACTTCGTCAGCAAAGCTCCAGTCAAATTTATCGTGTCCCTTTTGAATAGAATAATAGGGCAAACCATATCGTAATACATTTAAACCAAGTTCTTTTACCAATCCGAAGTCTTCCCTCCACCGCTCATAATGTTTGCATTCTTCCAACTGGTCACGTCGGGTTTTGCCATGATCAATAGTAGGGTAGGAACATTCTATTCCAGTTGCAAACATGAAATTGCTTGGTGTTTTTTGAGGCAAGCCGCTTCCATCAGCCCCAGCTCCTCCACCATGCTCATCGCCTTCATAATTGGAATTTCCCCCATGTGCTTTCTCAACTATTTCTAAAAAACTTTTTGTAGCCATAATCTGTAAGTATTATTTTTTAGATAGGAATAAATCTGCTGTATGCAATGAAAGTGCCATGATTGTCAATGCGGGATTGACAGCAAGTGTACTTGGAAAAATAGAATTATCGCATATGTATAAATTAGGCAAATCAAAGGAACGTCCAGCGCCATCAATCACAGCGGTTTCTCCAGAGTTCCCCATGCGGCAAGTGCCAATTACATGCGCGTTCCTATGATATGACAATAGATTTTTTGCGCCTGCATTAATCCAGATTTCCCGCATTGTCTTATCTCCGTGTTCACTCATGTTTTTTTCGTTTTCACCAACTGTAAAATATATTCTTGGTTTAAGTAATCCCATTTCATCTAACTCATCTGATAGCTCGAGGTAATTTTTTCGATTTGGCAAACATTCACCATGCATATTTATTCCTGCCATATGATTATAAGACTGCATTTTTTTTCGTAACTCTTCTCCCCAAAATCCTCCTGATCTTGCCAATTGCGATGCATAAGTAACCGGCATTACACCTATAGATTGTAGTAGGTATCCGCTTGCAAAATCTACATTTTTCGGACGGTGCATATCTTCCGAAATTAATGCACCCGGTATTCCTTTATTTGGCCGCACTTCCTCTTCAAATTCGCCCCATACCTGTAATCCAACATGCGCCATAAAATTTTTGCCTACCTGTCCGCTACTATTTGCTATGTTATTCATCAATAACAATCGTGGCGTTTCTATCGCTCCAGCACATAGAAATACATTTTTGCATAACTGTCTTTCTTCCTTTCCATTTTTTCTGTATACCACTGCAGTAATGT
>JAYSYG010000566.1:0-3473 GCA_043716685.1 Sphingobacteriaceae bacterium
TGCGAAAAAATATAATTTGCAGGTCACAGGTAATGGGACTGTGCTGGATACTATAATTACCAAGACTTCCTTGTCCTATAGTTTACCCGTAGTTGCAAGTAATACCACGGTATTTTCATGGAATGTAAAAGCAATAAACGACGAAGGCGAATCTCAATACAATACTTCACCATTTACATTTACAATAGATTTAAAACCACCTTCAGCCCCGAGTCTAAATTCTCCTTCGGGTGGAATTTCTGTAACAAGTACTGTTTCACTGGTTTGGACACGCAACAATACGGCGGATGTTAATCATGACAGCATATATGTGGCAACGGATTCTTTGTTTACGAATATTATTAGCCAAACCTGGGCAGATCAAGCAATTATGAAAATTGCAGATCTAAATAATACTCCTTCTGCAAATAGTACATTTTATTGGTGGAAAGTCCGTTCCTTTGATGCCGTGGGCAATAGGTCAAACTTTAGCGCTTATGCTAAGTTTAAGCTTACGCCTTAAGACTTAACCATGCTTAAAAACAAAAAAGCTATATATCTATTAATACCCTTAAACCTGTTTATCTGGGGCTTTTTTGTCTATAGGTTTTATTCTGCTTTTACAGAAGCCGAAGTTCCTTTATCCTCATCCGGAGCTGTTTCAGTAAAGATTGCAGATCTAAAAGACAGCATTAGCTATACATTGAAGCTCGATTATAAAGATCCTTTTTTGAAGGAATCAAAAAAAGAACACTTGTCTGAGCAGTCTCATTACAATGGAATCAATACAGACCGACAACCTAAAAAACCAATGCAAGTCAAAACTCCGGTAATACCCGTAGTAAAACAACTACCTGAGATTAAATATTTGGGCCTGATAAAGAATAGCAGCAGTGGCCTTGCTACAGCTTTAATTTCAGTCAATGGTCAATCAAGGCTTATTAAACAAAACGATGCTGTTGATGGAATTGTCTTTAAAAGTTTTAACAGGGATAGTCTTGTGGCTAAATATGGTAAGGAGAGAATCGTTGCCAGGAAATGAATTAAAAGATAAATTTTTAGCAAGTCGGCTTCCCCGTTAAATTAATTATAAGTCTAACAAGCCTCATCTGCAAAATAAAAATGCGGATGATCAGCGCATCTGGCCACCCGAAGGCAAGTATGTCTATCTTTTGTTTTCAAACTCCCCGTTTTGTGGTAACAACTCCACAAAAAAAAGCGCTAAAACCCCTGTTTATTGCTAAATACGCTGTGGTATAGAGTTTTAAAGAATACTGGTAAATACTTTTAAACTACTAATACTATGAAAAAATTATCTCTCTTTTTAGCACTTGTGTCAGGGCCATTCATTTCCTTTTCACAAAATAATAATGGTAAAATTCCACCGGCGCCTATTGAAGAATCAAAATTTTCTTTTGGAGTAAAAGGTGGTTTCGGACATTCCTTTATAACGCCTTACAATAATTATAAATTTATGCCTTCATGGAATGCAGGAATTTCTGTTGTATATTCTCCTTTTGCACACTGGGGATATGGCATGGATGTAATGTATTCCGAAGAAGGGGCACGTTTCGGAAATGCCGAACAATCCTACACAACACATCTTAATTATATCCGCATTCCGGTTAAAGCAATTTATTTCTTCAGACCATACGAAGCAGATTTTCGTCCTAAGCTTGCTTTGGCTCCAACAGTGGGATTTTTAACGAACCACTCGCAACAACCTCAGTACAATACGTTTGATTTTGGTGTTGCCGGTACGTTGGGATTTAACTACCGTATGGTAAGGGCGATCTGGCTGAGTGTTGATGCCACCTATTATCAGGGCCTCATAGATAATTTTGATTATAACAATGTGAACGATCTGAACGGAAACATACGCTTGGACGTAGGAGTGAATTTCGGATTCTAATATTCTCAACCAACATATATCTCATGGACCTCTTCGGAGGTCCATTTTTTTTGAAGTGGTATTTGACAAAAATCTTCAAACAACCCGTGAATAAAGCATTATTTCGCATCTATTCTTGTTCCTTTCGAGAGAATACCGTATTTATAAGCCCTGCGGGAGATCAAAAACCGAATACTTATTAAAAAAGTCCGGGGTTATCAACAAAATAGGGCTTTTTTTAATGGCAATGCTTGACAAATTTATTTAATGCGCTTATGTTTGTGCCACAATAAGATTGTTTAACCTTAAAAAAAGTACAAAAATGAACAAAGAAGAATTAATTGAAGCTATTGCATCCGGTTCAAACCTGACAAAAGCTGACGCAGGTCGTGCATTAGTTGCAACTCTTGAAGCTGTTGAAAAATCCTTAAAAAAAGGTGACCGTGTTGGTTTAGTAGGTTTTGGCGCTTTCTCAGTAGCTAAACGTGCTGCCCGTATGGGACGTAATCCTCAAACAGGAAAAGCTATTAAAATTGCTGCTAAAAAAGTAGTAAAATTTAAAGCTGGTGCAGATCTTGCTACCGCTGTAAACAAAGGAAAATAATTTTCTGAAACGAAAGTTAAAAAGGGTGCTGAGAAATCGGCACCCTTTTTTTATCATGAAATAATCTGATTCTCGATTAATTTATTGTTTTGTACTGCTTTAGTTTTGTTTTTAAAAAAGCAACAAGTTCTTCCATTTTTTCAGGCGCAATTTCCTTTTCTGTGATCATAAAAACTGGGAGTTCTATATTTTTAGCTGTGATCGCAATTATTTTTTTGTGGAGGCGAAAGCCTTCAACTTGCCTCCATTCCATTGACAAGGTGTGGTCTTTACCTTTAAAAGAAATCCCTGGGTCTGTAAACTCAAAAATACAAGTGCTGCCTTTTAATTCTTGAGAATTATTTTCCAAAGTTCTGAGAAATAGTTTTGTTTTTTTCCTGTAAGCCAATAAATAGTTAATGGGTACCGCCAGCATAAAAACACCTATTGCAAAGAGTGCATCATCTGTAAAATAATTTTGATTGGAACTACTGTAAGAAATTAAAATAAAAAGCCCACCAATTGCCATTGCCACAATTTGACTTTCAATGCCTTTTTTCCATTTATGATTCCAGATGACTCTATTTTGTCTTATAAATTCTTCGTGATTATGGGCTATTTCGAATTTCATACTTAGTTTATATTTATAAAATTAATTTGCGAACAGTTACCATAAACTCGACACAAGAATTGTTTTTATTTGCAGAAATTTCTGAGACAGGTTCGAATTTTTTTGGCTTCATATTCACTACTAAAATGCGTTCTCCCCTTCAATAAATGCCATAGGAACGGTCAACGTCAATCCTCCATTGGTTTTGGCATATGCATTTAAGTTAGTTTCAAGTAACTTAAATACCTGCTCCAACTCTTCTTTCTGCACCAGGTCGAGCCAGGAGCCAAGCCAGCCCAGCTTAACAAAATAATGGTTCAGGAACGCGGTTCCATCCAAAAATTTCATCTCAAAGCTTTCTGTAAAATGACGTGTTACTTTTAAACTGTTATTCGTAAACAGTTTTGAAG
>JAYSYG010000567.1:0-3466 GCA_043716685.1 Sphingobacteriaceae bacterium
ACATCAAATGGGCGGAGCCTTTCCCGAATTAAACGCCCAACGGATCCTTATTGAAAAAGTAATTAAAGAAGAAGAAACTTCTTTTTATAAAACACTGGAAGTTGGTCTCAAGCGTATTGACCAGGTCTGTATTGATACAACTGCTACCGGTAAAAAAATAATTGATGGTAAAATAGTTTTTGAACTCTACGATACCTTCGGTTTCCCAGTCGATCTGACTTCATTGATCGCAAGAGGTTATGACCTTAGCATTGATGAAAAAGGCTTTGATCATTACCTCGAGGAACAAAAGAACCGTTCACGCGCCGCAACGGCAGTAGATACGGACGACTGGATCTACGTCGAAGAAAACCGCGGTTTAACGGAAAGCCAGGAAAAAGAAACAGAATTTGTCGGGTACAGCGACCTTGAATGCGAAGCAGTGATTATCCGCTACCGCAAGGTAAAAGCAAAAAACAAAGAACAATACCATCTTGTCTTAAATAAAACGCCTTTCTATGCAGAGAGTGGCGGCCAGGTGGGAGATACCGGTGTACTTGAAAACATCAACGAAAGTGTCTTTATAACCGATACCAAAAAAGAGAACGGGGTCATCATTCAGTATTGTGATAAGCTTCCTATAAAACTGAACGCGACGTTTAATGCAAAAGTAAATAAGGAAAAACGTTTGTATACTTCTAACAACCACTCTGCCACACACCTGCTCCATGCAGCACTTCGTAACGTTTTAGGTACGCATGTAGAACAAAAGGGAAGTTTGGTGAACGACGAACATTTGCGTTTTGACTTTTCACATTTTTCAAAAATCAGTGACGAGGAAATTAACCAGATCGAAAAAATGGTAAACATAAAGATTCGTGAAAACATCCTTTGTAAAACGGAACTTATGCCAATTGAAGATGCAAAAAAAACAGGCGCCATGGCTTTATTTGGTGAAAAATACGGGGATGTGGTGCGTGTGGTAAGCATTGATAAAAAATATTCCGTTGAATTGTGTGGGGGTACGCATGTAACTTCTACAGGGCAGATCGGGTATTTTAAACTCACCAGCGAAGGGGCTGTAGCGGCTGGTATCAGGCGTATAGAAGCAATCACATCGGTTAAAGCAGAAGAGTTTTTTGACAACCAGACAAAACTAATTGAAGAGGTAAAAGCACTTTTAAAAAATCCGCGCGACCTTGCCAAGGGTGTTGCCGGTTTGATTGAAGAAAATAACAACCTTCAAAAGCACCTGCAATCTTTATTTAAGGAAAAAGCTGCTTCCATCAAAAAAGAAATAATCGCTAAGATCGAGAAAAAAGGAGACGTAAATTTTGTAACGCACCTTGTACAGTTTGATAGCGCTGAAGAAATTAAAAATCTTCTTTTTGAATTAAAGAACGAAGTACCCAACCTGGTATGTGTTCTGGCGGCAGAAGTAAATGGCAAACCAAGTATTTCTGTTATAATAAACGACAGCCTGGTAAAAGAAAAAAATCTCAACGCCGGGAATATTGTACGCGAACTGGCCAAAGAAATTAACGGCGGCGGTGGCGGACAAGCTTTTTACGCCCAGGCAGGCGGTAGTAAATCTGAGGGACTTCAAAACGCTTTAGATAAAGCTAAAGGCCTTGTTTAATCTTAAAAGTCTTACCATAAAAAATTAACATCGACCTTACAGGTTCAAAACTGAACAAACTAAAAAAAAAGCCATTCCGTGTTAGAGAATGGCTTTTTTCATACAATACATTATTTTATTTTTTAGCTTTTAAATAAAGTTCATTCACCTTATTCCAGTTGATCACATTAAAAAAGGCCGCCATATAATCAGGGCGACGGTTCTGGTAGTTTAAGTAATAAGCGTGTTCCCACACATCCATTCCCAGAACAGGCGTTCCTTTGCAATCTGTTACTACATCCATTAAAGGATTATCCTGGTTAGGTGTGCTACAGATCGCTAATTTACCATCTGCCTTCACACATAACCATGCCCAACCGCTTCCAAAACGGGTTGCGCCTGCAGCCGAAAAATCTGTTTTAAATTTCTCAAACCCACCAAGGTCTGACTCAATTGCTTTACCTACTTCATTCGAAGGAACACCACCTGCGTTCGGCGCCATAATTTCCCAGAATAAAGAGTGGTTATAATGCCCGCCGCCATTATTACGAACAGCTGCAGGATATTTTGAAATATTTTTACAAATATCTTCAATGCTTAATTTTTCAGCATCCGTATCCTTGATAGCATTGTTCAGGTTGGTTACATATGCCTGGTGATGCTTGTCATGGTGGATCTCCATTGTTTTGGCATCAATATGTGGTTCTAGTGCATTAAACGCGTAGTTTAATTTTGGTAATTCAAAAGCCATAGTAGTTAGTTTTAGTTATTGAACGACAAATTTAGCATTTAATAAATGTTTTAAATAAAAAAAGCCTCCAAAAATTGGAGGCTTTAGAAATTTTAGAGTTTAATAACTATTGTTTAACAACCTTAATAACATCTACTCCGTTATCAGATTGCACTCTTACATAATAAATACCATTTGAAAGAGTGGTAATGTTCACATTTACTTTCTCATCTTTAGTAACTGTAGACATAATTACTCTTCCAGTAATATCTGTTACTTCAACAGTTTTGTTAGAAGAAGAATTTAATTCTACTACAAAGAAACCTGCAGAAGGATTAGGGTAAATTTTAACACCACTGGCAGTTGTTGTTACTTTATTTATACCAGTACACGCATCAACATTCTGAACGAAAGTTGTTTTACCCTGGCAACCATTAGCATCTATACCTGTTAAAGTATAAGTTGTAGTGATAGTAGGTGAAATAAGCGCTACCGCCGATTGAATGAATAATGAATTGGATGCCCATTGGTAAGTTACCACATTTACAGGGCCACCACCCGTTAACATTTGTGTTTCTCCCACACACATAGCAGTAGGTGCAGAACTCACAGCAGTTACAACCGGTAAAGCAACAACACTCACTTGTTGTACAGCAGAACTCTGACAATTAAACGCGTTTGAACCCAATACAGTGTAAGTAGTTGTTACAGTTGGATTAACCGTAATGTTAATTGTTTGCGCTGAGGTATTCCAGGTGTAGGTATCTGCACCCTGAGCTGTTAAATGAACAGGAGAGCCTGAGCAGGATACAGCTTTATCAGTAAATAATAAAACATTCGGAGATGGATTTACAATAACCCATTGGGATTGAGTATTTGAACAGCCTGTTAAGCTATTTGTTCCAATTACGCTATAGTTAAAATTGTAATATGGCGTTTCATTAATACTCGATCCAGTTGCTCCTGTGTTCCATGAATAAGTAGTAGCACCCGAAGCCGTAAGGTTAATTGATGAGCCACTGCAAATTGTTGTTTGCGTAGCGCTTAGTGTTACTGAAGTCTGGTTAAGAGAACACGGTATTTCTACAGCAAGGTCATCCCATGATAAGTAATTTGTTCCGTAGTTACCATTGCCGGTA
>JAYSYG010000568.1:0-3460 GCA_043716685.1 Sphingobacteriaceae bacterium
TCCACACAGTTTCTGTAACAACGTAATTTACATCGTGGCCAATAAGGTCCATTAATTCAAAAGGACCCATCTTAAAACCACCAATTTCTTTCATGGCCCAGTCGATAGTTGGAATGTCTGCGATTCCCTCTTCATAAATCCGGAGCGCTTCGCTGTAGAAGGGCCGAGCCACACGGTTTACTATAAAACCTGGAGTATCTTTTACAATCACTGTTACCTTTCCCCAGCTATCGATCAAAGCTTTGCAAGAAGTTGTGATGATTTGATCTGTTGCGATACCTGGAATAATCTCCACCAATGGCATAAGCGTTGGCGGATTAAAAAAATGAATGCCAATGACACGTGCGGGTTTAGTACAAGCTGCGGCAATGGAAGTAATAGAAAGAGAAGAAGTATTGGAAGCAAGAACACATTCTTGTTTTACAATTTTTTCAAGCTCTTTAAAAACAGATTTTTTTACATCCAGATTTTCAACAATAGCCTCAATTACCAGGTCTACGCCCGAAAGTTGCTTTAATACGGAAACAAAACGAATATTGGATAAAACACTGTTTTGTTGTTCAGTGGTTATTTTTTCTTTTTCTACAAGCTTTTGCAAAGAGGCTTTTAAATTACTTTCTGCTTTCTGAAGAGCGCTTTGATTGTTGTCGTATACCAATACCTTGTGTCCCGCGGTTGCAGCAACCTGCGCAATTCCGCTGCCCATTGCCCCACTTCCCAGAACACCTATCTCTGATTTTTTTGTAAACATAAATTTATTCGATAATTATTTTGCGGATTATTTTATCTTTTTGTGTCACAATCTCAATACTATACATTCCTTTGGGGAATTCGGTTAAAGAAAGAGTTACATTTTTAAGATTGTTTTTATTACCACAAATAAATTGACCTGCTTTATTATACATGTAATAATCGAATGAAGCCCCCGTATAATCAATATGCAAAACCGTCTGTGCGGGGTTGGGGTAAATAAGCAGTCCGTCGGCGTTTTTTTCAAAAGAGTTAAGATCGGTGAAAAAAGAAATGCATGAAACAGTTGAGGTAGCGCACCCATTCACATCTTTGACGGATACCGTGTAACATTTTGGTGACAGGTTGGATGCTGACGAGGTGTTAGCAACTTGTGGTTGCCAGCTGTATGTAAAAGGTGGGTTGCCACCGGTAACACTAACCGAGATTGCTCCGGTACTACACGTGCCGCAGGAGGAATTCGTGGAGCTGATTGTGGTGAGGAGATTATTATTCAGAATTGTAATGGTTTTGGTTAACGTTACGGAGTAGGATGGATTTGCTGCCAGCAGTGCAATGGAATAAATTCCTGCTACCGGAAAGGAAACATTCAGAACTGTAGACGTTGCATTTGCGGAACTCCCACCAGAATACGTCCAGGTATAATTGGTTGCACCGGTGCTGGTACTTGAAAAGCTAAGTGTAGATCCTACACAGGCTGTTGTATTTGAAATTGTAAAGTTCGGAACTACTGCCGGATTTTTATACAGATTGGAATTGAGAATAAAAATGCCATTTAACTGATCGAGAGCAAAAATGCTTTTACTTGGAAAATACGGGTAAGCGCCCCATTGGCCTTCATAACTGCTTCCCGAAGGCCAGGTATTGTTGTTGCCACCTGAGAGCGGATAGGTATCAAAGTATCCGGCCAGGAAAGGTGCATTGGGTGTGGAAATATCAAATAGCTGAAGCCCATCCTGGTAACTGCTTACAAAACAATATTGATTGTTCACGATAAAAGGATTATGCGGAGTTGTATTTGTAAATTGGTTGATTGTTGCAAGTACCTGAATGTTTGAAAGGTTGCTCACGTTCGCAACTTTAATAGGTAAACTGGTTGGTACTTCATCCATAAAAACAAGTGTTTGACCATTTGACGTTAATGCGCTACTGTGATTATAGCCCGCGCCCTGATAATTACTAAGGGATCCCAATAAACTGAATGTATTGCTGGCCATAAGCTTAAAAACGTACAAACCCTGGTAACCACACGATGCATAAACCGTGTCATTCCTCACATACATATCATGCACATAATTTATAAGAGAATAATCCTGCTCAAGTTTTCGTATAAGCGTTGGACTGGCCGGGTTCGACAAACTATAGACATTCATGGACGAGGAATTATTATTTGTGTAAGTTACTCCCGCAACATAAAGTTTATTACCATCAACCCATAAGGTATGGCCCCTGTTAAAAAGTGACTGGCTGTCATATACCTTATGCACACTATCGGGCAGGTATTGCATGTCGAAGATCTGGAAGCTGTTGCTTCCCTGGTCATCGCTCACTACATAACAATAATTCTGGTAAGTTTTTACTTCGCGCCAGGTGCAGCCACTTAATTTCCCTGCACGGTAGCAGGAAACAGATGGGGTAGAAGGAACCGAAATATCTACCCAATACGTACCATTTGCCGAACAGGCAATAGCATACTCTTTATTTTTAGCAGACTGAAACCAGCCCCAACAACCGGAATATTTATCGCCATATTGATTAAAATTTGTTTCAGGATCAAGATGGCCCTGCAATGTAAAGTTTGATGCAGGGTAGATTTGCGCTTCAGTAGCCGAGTTGATGAAAATAAAACTGGCTAAAAGAATTAATTTTAAGTAAGTCATTTAGTCATTTTAGTGTTGAATGATCAGTTTTTTATTTTTGGTCATATTGTTTTCTGTGATTGAAATAAAATACGTTCCATTTGCAAAGGGTCGCACATCAATAACATCATTTATCTGGCCGGTAAATTGTTTTTGCACAAGTACTTCTCCAAGAATATTTTTAAGTTGAAGTAGTGCAGCGCCGGAAGCAGTATAGCGTATGAAAACCTGGTGAGTAGCCGGATTTGGGTATACACCTGCTTCCTGACCCGAAGTGAGCGTTTGAATGCCTACATCGAGGTTAAAAGTGATACAGGTATTCGTTGTTGCAGCACAGCCAAATGCATCACTAATGTCTACCGTGTAACAACCCGGGGCTATATTTGAAAGTGTTGCCGAATTCGGACCTTGTGGATGCCAGGAGTAGGTATAAGGACTGGTACCCCCCGCAGGGCTTACTATTATTGTTCCTGTATTACAATTGCTGCAGGTTGAATTGGAGGCACTCACAACTGCGGCTGTAACACTGTTGTTGATAATGGCAATTGTATGTGTGGCAGTAGAAGAGTAGATAGAATTAGCCGCCAAAAATGTTACAGTATAAATTCCCGCTGCTGTAAATGTAATGTTTGCGTTGCCTAAGGTAGGGCTGGCAGTCGCTCCGGTAGGGAAAGTCCACGTAAATGTATTTGCGCCACTGCTTGAATTTACCAGGCTAACGGGGTTGTTAACGCATGCTTTTGCAGGAAGATAAAAACCCGCAGAAACTAGAGGAGCCTGATACAGTGTGGTACGCAGAAAAAAAGCACCGTTGAGCCTGTCGAGAGCAAAAACAAGACCGCTTGGCAGAT
>JAYSYG010000569.1:0-3459 GCA_043716685.1 Sphingobacteriaceae bacterium
ATCATCGCTCTTAATCCTGAGCCTCATTTGTCTGCGCTGGAATACCTGGGAGCCACTCTTTGGTGTCTTTGCATTATTGGGGAAGGGGTTTCTGACTCGCAATTACAGTATTTTAAAAAACAGCCTGAAAATAAAGGAAAGGTTTGCCAATACGGACTTTGGAATTATTCCAGGCATCCGAATTATTTTTTTCAATTTTCTATCTGGATTTCTGTTTTAGTTTTTGCTTTACCTAGTCCCTATGGTTGGTTAGCAGTTATATGCCCACTATCCATTGGTTACCTCATTTTTAAAGTGACCGGCATTCCTATGACAGAAGAACAAGCTGTCAGAAGTAAAGGCGAAGCTTACAAAGAATACCAACGCACCACCAGCGCTTTTGTTCCGTGGTTCAAAAAATCTTAATGGAAAAGGTAAAAGGTAAAATTAGAAATGAAGCTTCACGCCTTCTTTTGTTCTCCATCTTCCCTCCTACATTTTCCATTTTACATTAACGACAAACTATGTTCTACGATACATTACTTATTAAAGACAGAATTCCAGATTTCCTTATTCGCACCGGCATCCGGAGGTTATTAAAACAACGTTTAAAGGATGAGAACAAAGGTAGCAGAGAAGCGAACCAGGTTCACCTTATGGAGCTGATAGCTGAACTTAAAAATTCACCAATTGCTACTAATACAGAGGCTGCCAATGAACAACACTACGAAGTGCCAACTGAATTCTACCAGTATTGTCTTGGTAAACATTTAAAATACAGCAGCGGGTACTGGAAAGAAGGTGTAACTGATATAGACACTTCCGAAAAAGATATGCTGGAGCTCACCTGCCAGCGGGCTGACTTGCAGAATGGGCAGAATGTACTGGAATTAGGGTGTGGCTGGGGTTCCTTATCTCTCTTAATGGCCGCGAAATTTTCACAAAGTAATTTTACTGTTGTTTCAAACTCCCGGACTCAAAAGATCTACATTGATGGGCAAGCCAAAGAAAGAGGAATAAAAAATCTTACGGTTATCACCGCAAATATTAATCACTTTAACCCTGAACAGAATTTTGACCGTGTTGTTTCAGTAGAAATGTTCGAGCATATGCGGAACTACCAAAAACTCATGCACCTGGTTTCTTCTGCGTTAAAAGAAGGTGGCAAATTATTCGTACATATTTTTACCCACAAAGAATATGCTTATAAATTTGAAGTGATTGATGAGAGTGACTGGATGAGCAAGTACTTTTTTACCGGTGGCATAATGCCAAGTGATGATCTGCTCCTTTATTTTAACGATCATTTAAGCATTCAAAAACACTGGCAAGTGAGTGGCATGCATTACAGCAAAACTTCAGAAGCCTGGCTCAAGAATATGGACAAACATAAAAAAGAAATTATTCCGCTCTTCGAAACTACTTATGGAAAAAACGAAGCGCTGAAATGGTGGGTTTACTGGCGGATCTTTTACATGGCATGTGCTGAACTCTGGGGATATAATAAGGGCGAAGAGTGGATCGTGAGTCATTACTTATTTAATAAAAAATAAAATGTGGCGCCTCGTTATTGTTATTGTTCTGTTTCTTTTATCATTGTTGGTTCTCTTTAAAGCGCCTACTAATTTTTTCTGGCGTGTTACTGTTGCTACAACAGAATTTCCTTATATCCCTATATTCATTTCCATTACTTTTTTAATTAGTTGCCTGTATGCCGACCGCTATAGAACAGTCTTGGTTATTTTATCCTCTGCAGCAACACTGTTCTATTGTTTACCAATAATTGAAGTGTATATACGCGGAAAAAATCTCGAAGAAGATCTAGCAAAGAATTTTAAGTTTCAACAAAAAGGTAGTTACCTGCAACAGCCTTTTTCATTCGTAAAACTCTTTACCGGCATTGGAATTAAAGAAATTAAACCCGAAATTTTTATTTATAAAAAATTCACAGAAAAAAATCTTGAGATTGATTTTTACAGATCTCCCATAACCGGTAAGCTGCCTTGTATTATTGTTATCCATGGGGGCTCATGGGCTGAAGGAGACAGCAAACAATTGCCTGATCTGAATTATTATTTATCTCAAAAAGGATATCACGTTGCCGCCATTAATTACCGGTTAGCACCACAATATAAATCGCCTGCTCCTGTAGAAGATACGAGAGATGCAATTCAGTATCTTACCGCACATGCAGAAGAATTAAATATTGATACGACAAATTTTGTTTTACTCGGCAGATCAGCAGGGGCCCAAATAGCCTTGGTAGCGGCTTACACTTTTCATAATGCCAAGATAAAAGGAGTGATCTCATTTTACGGTCCTGCGGATATGGTGTGGGGAGCGCGGTTTAAATCAAACAAACTGGTATTAAATACCGAGCAGGTTTTTAAAGATTATCTGGGAGGACTCATTGACGAATTACCTCAAAAATATCACGAAGCTTGCGCTTTGGATTTTGCAGAACGCAACTCCCCTCCTACTCTTCTTATTCATGGACCAAATGATCCCTTAGTCTCCTATTACCATTCTGTTCATTTAGATAAAAAATTACTGGAGAAAGAGGTGCCGCATTATTTTTTAAATTTGCCCTGGGCAACACATGGCTGCGACTATAATATTTGCGGGCCAAGCGGACAGATCACCACTTTTAGTATTGAACGATTTATAAATTCTGTAACAAGACTTTGATGCAAAAACTTGCAATTATAGGAACCGGGATTGCCGGTATGGGCTGTGGACATTTTTTACATAAAAAATATGAGCTAAGCATTTTCGAACAAAATGATTATGTAGGTGGCCATACAAATACGGTGGAAGTAGATGAAAATGGAAGTCTTGTTTTTATGGACACTGGCTTTATGGTCTTTAATTTTGAAACGTATCCCAACCTTTGCAAACTATTTGATGAAATAAAAGCGCCCATAAAAAAAACAGATATGTCCTTCAGCGTGCAGTACAAGCCTACAGGACTTGAATATTGCGGATCAGGAGTGAATGGACTCTTTGCGCAAAGAAAAAACATTTTCAATATTTCATATATTAAAATGCTGATGGAAATTTCACGTTTTAATAAAGTTAGTCTTGAGATACTAAACAATGAAAATTATAAAGATCATTCCTTAAAACAATTCATAAAAGAATTTAACTTCAGTGAAGAAATGCTCTGGAAGTATCTTGTGCCCATGAGTTCTGCTGTATGGAGCACACCTATTGATAAGATGCTTGACTTTCCTGCTTTAACATTGATCCGCTTTTTTAAGAACCATGGTTTTTTAGGGTTGAATACACAACACCAATGGTATACACTGGATAAGGGAAGTCAATCCTACAAAGAAATTCTCATTAAACCCTTTAAGGACAAAATCCTCACTAATACTGAAGTAACAAAAGTTTCAAGAAACAACATAAAGGCAATTGTCCATTTAAAAGATGGTACACACCAGGAATTTGACAAAGTGATTCTTGCCTGTCATGCCGACC
>JAYSYG010000570.1:0-10375 GCA_043716685.1 Sphingobacteriaceae bacterium
CAAATGTGTCCTTAGAGCTGGTGCCTAATGCTGTTGGATGCTTCAACGTTCCGAGAATGGGACGGTAACCATCGTTATACAGTTGAATGTAATCATCACCCCAGGCTATATACATTCCAAAAGGACTATTCAGCATAATTGAAACGGCAGTTTTTAAATTTGAAGGCCAATCTGCTGGCGAACCCAGAGGAGTTATAGTCCAATCTGTTGCGCGTATAATCTCACCCATTTCTCCCCCTCCGGAAAGAAAAGTTAAGGAAGCATTTTGTGCTTTCGAAGTTTCCATTCTCAATTAACTTAAAATGGGGGTTAACATATTCAGAAGTTTATCGTACCTGTCTGGCTTGGTGATAAATTCATCAGCTCCCATTTCTTTCATTAGTTGTATGGTTTTTGCCTGTGAGGAGGTAGAGAATATAATGACGGGAATACCGGACAATTCCGGGTCTTTTTTGATATGCATTAAAAACTGCTGCCCGCACATTACCGGCATATTCAAATCCAGAAAAATAATATCTGTTGAAAGCGTTTTAGATCTTAATTTTTCTAATGCCAGAGTTGCACTGCTTAAGGCGGTGCATTGCGCGGAGATGCCAATTTCTTTAACCGCCGTCAGAAAAATTTCCTGGTTATCCTCATCGTCGTCGATCAATAATATGTGGTTAAATTTCACCATACTAAAGTAATACTTCTAGCCACTCAAAACACTATTAAATTCAAACCTCATGGTAAACCCGCAATTTTATAAATAAGAATGTTAAAAACAATACATCTTTCACAAGCAAGGGAAAGTTAATCTAAAAACGGAACCGGCATTAACGCTGCTCTCCGCTGTAATAAAGCCATTGTGACTTTCAACGATACGCTTCACCAGCGCAAGACCTATGCCGGTGCCTTCATAATCGGTTCTTGTTTGGAGACGTTTAAAGGGCTCAAATATTTCATTCTTAAATTTTTCGTCGAAACCTATTCCGTTATCGACGAAATCTATTTCGTAGTAGTTTAATTCTTTGTCCTGAACACTTATTACTATTTTTTTACACTTAATCTCAATAAACGGTGTGTTTTGATTGTATTTAATAGCATTGCTAATAAGATTATGGAATACCTGGTTTACCTGATATTTTATACCTGAAATAGTGGGCAGATCCTCTGCTTTTATAGAAGCACCCTTTTCGGTAATGTAAAGTTCAAGATCCGACAGGACACTTTTTAGGATCCCATTGAGATCAACGGGTTCAAATTTTTCCGTTATTTTATCCGCTTTTGAATAATTTAATACATCGTTAATTAATAACTTCATTCGTGTTGCACTCTGATCAATTTTTTGAACGTATTTAAAATTTGGTTCGGTAAAGTTAGTACTCAAAAGGCCGGAATAGGTCTGAATTTTACGAAGCGGTTCCTGCAGGTCGTGACTTAACACATATGTAAAATGTTCTAGTTCGGTATTCGCCTTACCTAATTTTTCGTTTTGACCATTTAATTCTGCATTAAATTTTTCCAGTGTCAGTTCTTTTTCAATAATAGACGTCATTTCTTTAGCTATTACAAGTACCGCGTATTGGTTTGTGTTTTCCAACAAGGGTATAAAAGAAGTAGAGTAGTATTTACCGGACGCTCCACGGTTGTTAAAATTTTCAATCACTTTACCTTTAACCGCTTTCTTCAAATTATGATGATAATCATTATCAATTGCCTTTGGAAAAAGTTCGTTAAAGTTTTTTCCAAACAATTCTTCCATCGATTTATTCAAAAACTTTAATGTAGTATTATTTGCAGAAATTAAATTGAGATGGATATCAAATACATTGATATGATCACGTGTGGCATTAAAGATGTTTTCAATAAACTGCTTTTGTTTTTTAAGTTCGGAGTTGGATTTTTCAAGTTCCGATACAAGCACTTTATTCCTCTCCACTTCATTCTCTAATTGTTCTGCCGTTTTTAAAGAAAAAGCCTTTGGAAGCATTTTAATTAAATGGTAAACCGTTAACCAGCTAATAACCGCAGTAACACATCTTAAAAGCGCACTTAAACGATACATTGGTATCCAAAAAATACCTGCATCGAGCAAATGTGTAAAGCCACATGCAAGTATAAATGCTGCAAACCACAAATAAGCCCTTTCAAAGCGTATGGTATGTTTTTTCTGTAAAACGTATTTCAGAATTATAATGGGTATAGTAAAATAAGCGGCCCATATAGAAATATCACTAATAATGTAAAGCCAGCCATGAAAGTCTGACCAATAACCACAGTTCCACCTGGCAGGCCATAAATCCCTTTCAAAAATATTACTAAAAAATTCTTTCATATAATTAACTTACCCGCTCCCCGTCATTTAATTGAAGTTTAAATGTAAACATTTAATTATTTCTTGGGTTAAACAACTGAAAATTTTAAATTTAAACTATGGATAATATTACCCATACCATACGCATTTGATGCTTTACTCTAATACTTTGAATTCAGGTTGAGCTCCTGACTAAGAAAATTATTAACCAATCAATAAGCACTCTAACACTATTACATACCTAACACTCAAGTGGTTGTTTTACCAAAACCTGAGTTGTTTCGGTATAACTGCGCTCGAAAGGTACAGATATCTAATAAAAACTGAAATAAAACACACTAAAAGTCGTAAGCCATAAATAGGTTATTTCACAGCGAAAAAAATGTTTCTTTTTAAGCCGGCTTTTAATTTAATATCGAATGAAAAGATGATTAGTCCAACCATTTTTCCTCCGGCACACCTATAACTATCGGAGCCATCTATGATTTGCGGTTAGTCTGTTGGAAATCTCAAATCAGGATGGAATGAGATGGGTGTGATAAAATAACCATCCGTATCAACTGAGTTCTATTAATCCGAACCCCTCTAGTAAAAGTCCGGGCAATAAGCAATAACGTGTCGGTCAACCCTGGAAGGTTTCAACGCTATTAACCACAAAACCCTTCCAGGGTTATACAGCGAAACATACTTCACACGACGCTAGTGTCGTGTCAAGCCTAAAATGTCGGTCAACCCTGGAAGGGTTTAACGCTATTAACCACAAAACCCTTCCAGGGTTATACCGCGAAACCTGCTTGACTCGATGCTAGTGCATTAAAAGAAGATCTTTATTAACGGCTAAATCAAGAAATTTAAATTGTTTAACAAAATTGTAATTTTGTTAAACAAAATACGTAACTTTGACTATGCTACATACATTAAGAACATCTCAATTTTTAAAAAGCGATATGGAAACCGTTTGGAGTTTTATGAGTTCCCCCGGCAACCTTGCTTTAATTACGCCCTCCTATATGGGTTTTAAGATTCTTTCGCATAAAGACGATGTAAAAAAGATGTACCCGGGCCAGATCATTGAGTATTATGTAACGCCTTTATTGGGTCTCAAAATGCATTGGGTAACGGAGATTACACATACCGATTACCACAGGTATTTTGTTGATGAGCAACGGTACGGACCCTATACATTTTGGCACCACAAGCATTTTTTAAAAGAGGTTTCGGGTGGAATAGAAATGACAGATGTTTTGCATTATAAGGTTCCCTTCGGATTTATTGGGAGGCTTGTGAATTCGCTTTTTATAAAAAATAAAATAAAAGAGATCTTCGATTACCGCTTTAACAAACTGGAAGAATTATTTAATAATGGAAAATGACGATTCAAATTTTTGCTACTACAGTGGATTACCCTCGCCAATGGCCTATATGGAGGTTGCTAAAGAAGTTTCACCTCCGTTAACCGATGAGGAAATAGATCGCATCATAGAAATGGCCTGGGAGGACAGGACCACGTTTGACGCCATTCAGTTTCAATTTGGCCTGAACGAGGCGGCGGTAAAAGCGCTCATGAAAGGGAATTTAAAATTCAGCAGTTACAAATTATGGCGCAGACGTGTAGAGAATTGCAAAACCAAGCACGCCTCCAAAAGAATAAGTGGCATAAACCGTTTCAAGTGCAATTTACAAAGAGTCATCTCTCACAACAAACTATCTAAAAGAAAATGAGAAGAATATTTTTGTTATACGATAATTATTATAAAACAAGTCTTCAGGAAAGAATTGATGGCCTGAATTTTGATAAAGAGACTAATATGTATTCGATTTAAATGCAGTGAATAAAACCGCCATTAATATTGTTTGGTTCAAACGCGATTTACGTTTTACAGATCACGAACCGCTTTATTACGCACAACAACAAAACTTACCGCTTCTCTTAATTTATTTATTTGAGCCTACTGTTATGGTGCATGAAGATAGTGCTATCAGGCATTGGCGTTTTATATATGAATCACTTGTGGAAATGCAGGCTAAGCTTAAAGCGATTCACTCACAAATTTATATTTTTCATCAGGAGGCGCTTCCTGTTTTTGAAGCACTCACAAAATACTACGCGGTGCATACAATTTTTTCACACCAGGAAGTGGGGAATAAACTTACTTACGATAGGGATAAGGTCTTAGCTACCTTTTTTAAGAGTAAGACTATCTCCTGGAACGAGTACCAACTCCATGGTGTCATTAGAAAACTGAAATCGAAAGAAATCTGGGAGCAGCGTTGGCACAACAAGATGAACGAAGCTCCCAAATTTATTGAGGAAAACAACTGGAATCTTCTCTCTCTTGACGCATCTCTTTTTGCTGACTTAAGAGGTAAAGATCTACCTCAAGAAATTACAACACCGGACAAAAATTTCCAGCCAGGAGGAGAATATTACGCATGGCGCTACATGGAGAGTTTTATTAAACAGCGCTATATTTCCTATAGTCGCAATATTTCAAAGCCTGCTCTCAGCAGAAAAAGTTGCAGCCGCTTATCGCCCTACCTTACTTATGGTAATATTAGCATACGAATGGTGTATCAGTACACACGACAACATTATGAAGGCTCCGCTTATAAAAGAGATCTTGATAATTTTATATCGCGACTGCACTGGCATTGTTATTTTATTCAGAAATTCGAAAGTCATAGTTTTATGGAATTCGAAAATTTGAATCCAGCTTGCGATGAAGTCCATAAACCGAAAAATGAAATTTATATAAAAGCCTGGCAGCAAGGCAAAACAGGCGTACCGATCATTGATGCGTGCATACGCTGCCTGGTTACTACCGGATATATCAATTTTAGAATGCGTGCCATGGTAGTTTCATTTTTTGTATTTAATCTCTGGCAGGATTGGCGTGACCTTCATTTTTTGGCGAGGCAGTTTCTTGATTATGAGCCGGGCATCCATTATCCGCAATTGCAAATGCAGGCGGGTACAGCACCTTTTGACACCATTAGGGTTTATAATCCCATAAAAAACTCCCAGGAGCATGATCCCGAAGGCCTGTTCATTAAACAGTGGTTACCAGAACTAAAACATATTCCGGCCGCGCTGGTGCATGAACCTTGGAAATTAACATCTTCAGAGCAACAACTTTATTTCTGTGTGATCAGTAAAGACTATCCTGAACCCATCGTTGATCTTGAAACAACCCGAAAGAATGCCTCAGACAAGATGTGGAAATTTAAAAGACAACACGTAAAAGCCACATAAATTTTGTAACCTTTAAACCTATATGATTATGAACAAAAATTTAAAACTCATTTTGTGTATTTTGCTTCCTTTGTCAGTCGGAGCAATTAGTGGTATTGCAACAGCTGCGGGCGTGCGCGACTGGTACCTCACTTTGCAAAAACCATTTTTTAATCCTCCTAATTATTTATTTGCTCCGGTATGGACTACACTTTATCTTCTCATGGGTATTTCTTTTTATTTGATTCTTCAAAAAAGGCAGCAGCCATTTAAACGCAGAGCAGTTATTATTTTCACCCTACAATTAGTCCTTAATTTTTTGTGGAGTTTTTTATTTTTCAAATTTCACCTGGTGGGTTTGGCTCTAGTGGATATTATTTTAATGTGGCTTGCCATTCTTACGATGATCGTTAGTTTTTATAAAATAAATAAATTGGCGGGCCTCATGCAAGTGCCCTATTTGTTATGGGTGAGTTTTGCCACCCTTTTAAATGCTAGTATCTGGACCTTAAATTAATTAAGGTATGACGGATTTTTTAAAAGCCCGATGGGAAAATATAGTTATGGCTAATTATGCTGTTCCTGCAGAGGTGTTAAACCCTTATTTACCAAAGGGCTGCGAACTGGACCTCTACAAGGACTCCGCTTATGTGAGTCTGGTAGGTTTTATGTTTAAAAATACGCGCTTATTTCAGATCCCCATTCCCTGGCTCGGTACATTTGAAGAAATTAACCTGAGGTTTTATGTAACTAGAAAAGAAAAGAGCGAAATAAAACGCGGTGTGGTCTTTATAAATGAAACCATTCCTTACAAAGTGGTAGCCTGGGTAGCCAATAAACTTTATAAAGAACATTACACATCAATACCTACAAAAAATTATATCACGATAACTAAAACAAACAAACAAATTGACTATCAATGGAAAGTGGATAAGCTGTGGAATAGCATTTATGTAGAAGCCTCTGCAAGCAAGGATACTATGGCAGCTGGGAGTTTCGAAGAATTTATATTCGAGCATTATTACGGTTACACAAAAATTGATGCTTTAAAAACGGAAGAATACAAAATTAATCACCCGCGTTGGGATCTGAATAAAATTACTGCTTATAACATCAACTGTGCTTTTGATAAAATGTATGGGGACACTTTTTCGTTTTTAAATACTGTCTCTCCGACATCGGTTTTTCTTGCGGAAGGCTCTTCAGTTTCGGTGAAATGGAAGCGTCACCGGCTTAAATTGAATACAAAATGAAAGGCGTTAAAAAGCAACACCTGCCATCTAAAATCTGCCTGGTTTGCCACAGGCCTTTTTCATGGCGAAAGAAGTGGGAAAAGAACTGGGAAGATGTAAAGTATTGTAGCGATGCTTGCAGGAATGGTAAATTAAAGAAATAAAAAATGAAAAAACCGCTAAACTCACATAAAACACTGCGTTTAATTTTAGGCGATCAACTAAACATAAATCATTCCTGGTTTAAGGAGGTGAATAAAGATGTGGTGTATGTTTTAATGGAAATCCGATCAGAAACAGATTATGTCTGGCATCACATACAAAAAGTAGCGGCATTTTTTAGCGCGATGCAACACTTTGCAAAAGAATTAAAAGAAAAAAAGCATTCTGTTATCTACATAAAATTGAATGATCCCGATAACCTGCAGTCCTTCTCTAAAAATTGCGATCAACTGATAGCGAAACAAGGCTTTAAACATTTTGAATACCTATTACCAGATGAATACAGGGTAGATCAACACCTCCTAAAGTATTCAAAAACACTTTCGATTTCTTCCAGCTTTTACGACACAGAACATTTTTTTACTTCCCGAAACGAGTTAGGAACTTTTTTTGAAGGAAAAAAAACATACCTTATGGAAAGTTTTTACCACTATATGCGTAAGAAACATAACATCTTAATGCAAGGCGCAGAGCCACTTAACGGTAAATGGAATTACGATTCCGACAACCGGAAAAAATTACCCAAAACGCATAAAGCCACGGCGCACTTAGTTTATAAGAATACTGTTACGGATATTATTTCTCAGTTAGCTAAAACCAACATTAAAACGATTGGCACTCTTGATCCTGAAAATTTTATCTGGCCAATAAACCGCGAACAGTCTTTAGAGTTGTTAGATTTTTTCGTAAAAGAGTGTCTGCATCTCTTCGGTACATACCAGGATGCCATGGCTCCGCAGGAGTGGTCTTTGTATCATTCGCGTCTCTCTTTTTCTATGAACTGTAAATTAATCTCTCCACGTGAAGTGATAGATAAAGCGATAGAAGAATGGAGAAAACGTCCGCAGGAAATTGAATACAATCAGCTGGAAGGTTTTGTAAGGCAGATCATAGGCTGGCGCGAATACATGCGGGGAATGTACTGGCTAAAAATGCCTGGCTTTGCTTCGGTAAATTATTTTGAAAATAAAAATAAATTGCCCGATTGGTATTGGACCGGGAAAACAAAGATGAATTGCCTGCGGGATGCCATTCATCAGTCGTTGCACTATGCTTATGCGCATCACATTCAACGCTTAATGATCACCGGTAATTTCGCGTTGCTGGCAGGAGTTGACCCCGATGAGGTAGATAAGTGGTATTTAGGAATTTATATAGATGCCCTCGAATGGGTTGAAATAACAAATACACGGGGCATGAGCCAGTTTGCAGATGGAGGCTTAATAGCAACGAAACCGTATATAAGTTCTGCGGCCTACATTGATAAAATGAGTCATTACTGCGCGGGATGTTATTACAGTAAGTCTAAGAAAACAGGCGATAAGGCTTGTCCCTTTAATAGTCTTTACTGGAATTTCTACGACAAACATACAGACAAGCTCTCTAAAAATCCACGCATTGGTATGATGTACAACGTATGGCAAAAAATGAAACCGGATGAAAAGGCGGCGATTTTAGAACAAGCAGATTACTATTTAACACACATAAACGAACTCTGATGAAACGCTCTATCGTTTGGTTTAAAACAGATTTACGCTTGCATGACAACGAAACCCTGGTTCATGCCCTAGAACACAGCGATGAAGTAATTCCGGTTTACTGTTTGGATGAGAATCATTTTAAAATGACGGAATTCGGTTTTCAGAAAACCGCAAATTTCAGAGCGCAATTTTTATTAGAGGCGTTGAAGGATCTGGATGCCAATCTGCGTAAGCTTGGATCGGGGCTAATTGTAGTAAAAGGAAATCCTGAAACTGAATTGTATAAACTTGCAAAAGAATTTAACGCTTGTAAAATTTTCGCAAAACGTGAAGTAGCCTACGAAGAAAAACAAACTGAAGAACGTGTAGAAAAAGAAGTGTGGAAATTACATTGCTCTTTTGAGAGCTTTAGCACAAGCACCTTGTATCACGCGCAGGACTTACCTTTCTCTATTAAAGATATTCCCGATATATTTACTAAGTTCAGGAAACAAATAGAACGAGAATCCTCTATTCGTCTAATCTTTCAAAAGCCTTCTGAAATAAAATCTCCGGGCATTCCACCTCTGCGCTTACCCAATCTGGAGGCATTGGGCCTGCAACCGGTAAAGCCTGATCTGCGCGCGGTAATGCAATTTAAAGGCGGAGAAAGTGAAGGTTATAACCGGTTGAACACCTACTTTTTTGAAACACAGCTTATCTCTAAGTACAAGGAAACGAGAAATGGAATGATCGGCAGCGACTATTCCACTAAACTTTCTCCCTGGCTGGCTTTGGGTTGCCTGTCGCCAAGAGAAATATACTATGAATTACAAAAATACGAATCACAATTTTCAGCCAATGATTCCACCTACTGGCTGGTGTTCGAATTACTGTGGCGCGACTACTTTAGATTTATGATGAAAAAATACAGGCATAAATTCTTTCTCAGTTCCGGAATTAAAAACGGTTCAAAAAATTCAGAATTGCCGGATAATGCTGTTTTAGTTAAATGGATTGATGGTAAAACCGGTAACAATTTTATAGATGCCAACATGCTTGAACTAAAGCATACTGGTTTTATGAGCAACAGGGGCAGACAAAATGTAGCGAGCTATTTGTGTAACGATCTTAAACTAGATTGGCGCTATGGCGCAGCCTATTTTGAACAACAGCTTATTGATTATGACGTTTGCAGTAATTGGGGTAATTGGGCCTATTTAGCAGGTGTTGGAAACGATCCCAGGGGGAACCGCTATTTTAATACGGAAAAACAGGCGGAAGAGTATGATCATAACAAAGACTATCGTAATCTCTGGTTAACTAAAAACTAATACTATGAACCTAAAAATTAACCTAATCCATGTTACGCGGAGCTTGAAAATGGAAAAATATGTCTGGAAACATACTGCCATTGTAAAGTCTCTCAAGAACCTGCGGATTTATGGAGCCTAAATAAAAAATCTGTTAAAAATTCATTACGGAATAAATATTCTATTATATTTGTCCCGTGAAACTTAAAGATCCCGATAAAATACACCTTATATATTCTGCTACACTCAAGCTGGTTAAGGAAAATGGTTTGGCTGCGTTAAATATGGCTGCTATTGGTAAAGAAGCTAAACTGGGCATCGGCACCATGTATGGCTACTTTAAGAGCAAAGAAGAATTAATCAATTCCTTGTTTAAACGCTTAAAAGGCTTAAATACAAATCGTATTTATTCCGTCCTTAAACCGAACGCACCCTTTAAAGTGAGCATGAAAGATCTGTTTGACAATTACATAAAGAACCGAGTCGATTATTTTGAAGAACACTTTTTTGTAGAACAATGCTCTAATTCACATTATCTTGATGCAGAATCTAAAAAGTTAGATGAAGCTGCTTTTGTTGGTGTATTTGAACTGTTGAATAAAGGTAAAAAAGAATTACTC
>JAYSYG010000058.1:0-2426 GCA_043716685.1 Sphingobacteriaceae bacterium
CAGGGCTAAGAATATTTTTTTGGAATTAATTTTGAAAATGATATATAATTGGTACTTTTAAATTTATCAAATCCTATTTTACGATGGAAGTAAATCAAATTTTCACACACGAGTTTCAATTTACTCAAGAAGAAGTTAGTCGTTTTGCCGAGGTTACCGGCGATAAAAATCCGGTTCATACCGATGCCGCCTACGCTGCTAAAACTATTTTTAGAAAGCCTGTAATGCATGGCATGCTCGGGGCAGCCTTGTTCAGTAAAGTATTCGGAACCTTATTTCCTGGTGAGGGGACAATTTACCTGAAACAATCGCTTAATTTTTTAAAGCCGATGTATGTGGATACAAACTACCAGGCAATTTTTACCGTAAAAGAACTTATTAAGGATAAGAACCGCGCTGTGATAGAGACACTGATAAAAAACCCGGAAGGCTTTGTATGCACCAGCGGTGAGGCCACGATCCTGAACGTGGATAAGATAAAGAACTAACCTGAATGTAAGATCTTCCCGACGCTCTCGGGAGGGAGATGGAAAATGGATCGTAGGATACATAAGTCTATTAGTGTCCTGTCGATCAAAAACTGCCGGGTAAACCCACAAAGCATAGTTGACATGACATTGGGCAGTATTTTCTGAACTTGTTTTTTTTAATTTAATCTAAAAACATAACCTATGGACAAGCTGAATAAAAGAATTGTTTTGGTAACAGGGGCAACAGGCGGCCTTGGAACGGCCATGTGTAAAGAATTACATAAGGATGGGTATCACGTTGTGGGAAATTATCACACGAAGGAAAAGGCTGATAAATGGCTGCAAACCATGAAAGCGGAGGGTTTTGATATCCAGCTTTTTCACGGGGATGTAAGCGATTTTGACAGTGCGGGAGATATGATCCGCAAAATAGAACTGGAGATCGGTCCAATTGATACACTGGTAAACAATGCAGGTATTACGCGCGACGGCCGTCTCATCAATATGAAAAAAGAAGACTGGTACGCGGTTATAAACACAAATTTAAATTCAGTATTTAATTGTTCGCGCAATGTTTTAGATGGTATGATCCAGCGTAAATTCGGACGCATCATAAATATTTCTTCGGTGAACGGTCAGCGCGGTCAATTCGGGCAGACGAATTACAGTGCGGCCAAAGCAGGTATGCACGGTTTTACAAAATCACTCGCTATGGAAGTAGCAAAATATGGCATAACTGTGAATACAATCTCTCCGGGATACATAGGAACAGATATGGTTATGGCTGTACCTGAAAAAGTATTGGCGCAAATTGTGGCCCAGGTGCCAATGGGGCGTTTGGGAGGTACACATGAAGTAGCGCACCTGGTTAGTTTTTTGGCAAGCGAGGAAACCAGTTTTATTACCGGTGCCAACTATAGCATTAATGGCGGGCAGCACGTGTATTAAAATGTTATTCGTGATTAGTTATTCGTTAGAAGTTATTTGTGATTAGTTATTCGTTAGACTTCTACCTTTTCCTTAAGTCAAATAGCGTTATAACTCTTAACCAATGTAACGTATAACTCTTAACCAGATAACGAATAACGTTTAACCCCAACCGGGGGTTTGTTATTTTAAATAAAAGACCTATTTTAGGCGTCTAACACAAACTTAAAAATATGGAACAAATTATCGACAAAAAAGGGCATCCTAAGGGACTTTGGGTATTATTCGGAACAGAAATGTGGGAGCGATTCAACTTTTATGGAATGCGTGCTATACTCACCTTATTTATGGTGAATTCCTTGATGATGAAGGAAGCAGATTCATCATTGATTTACGGTGGCTTTTTAGGTTTATGTTATCTAACACCTATGTTAGGAGGTTTTGTTGCAGATCGGTTTTTTGGTAACAGGAATTGTATCCTTCTTGGTGGAATTATGATGGCGATTGGTCAGTTGATTTTATTTGGAAGCGCTTCGGTATTTGACGGGAATTTAGAACTTGCAAAAACACTTTTATGGGTGGCATTGACCATCATAATTTTTGGTAACGGATTCTTTAAGCCAAATATATCAAGTATGGTGGGGAGCCTCTATCCTAAGCAGGAAAAAAGTAAATTAGACACTGCTTTTACTATTTTTTATATGGGTATCAACTTGGGTGCTTTTTTAGGGCAGTTAATTTGCCCGCTGGTTGGTGATGTTAAGGATGCAGGTGGGATCAGAGATATTCATGCATTTAAGTGGGGGTTTCTGGCAGCTTCTATAGCCATGTTAATTGGTACAGCGGTGTTTTATGCTCTTAAAAATAAATATGTTGTAACTCCCGAAGGCAAGCCTTTAGGCGGTTTACCCAAACATAACGATGCATCACAATACGAAGAAGGAGAAGCTCAAAAGGCGGTTTTTTCTCCCATGTCTTTGTTGATTGCTGTTGTTGCTTTTATTCTTTTGTTTTTTGTTTTCCGGTACA
>JAYSYG010000571.1:0-3417 GCA_043716685.1 Sphingobacteriaceae bacterium
AGCCATAAAAAAGGTTGTTTTACTTTTTTGATCTCTTCTGCATTATCAATTTTAAGATCGGTAAAATATTCTGAAGGCATATTGAGTTGAGATGCGTCCTGAACCATAACTTCGGCGCTTGCAAAAGGAGCTTCGAGAATGAGTTTTGAAGGAGTAAGTGTTTTTGGATTTGCTGTTAATTCGCAGGCCGAAGCGGTACCGAGACTGAAACCATAGATCACGAGACGCTCACTTTTCAGGCCTTTTTCTTTCAGCCATTTCATGCAGGCATCTACATCTGCATACATGCCTTCTTCGGTTGGGTTACCTGCACTCAGACCATAACCGCGGTAATCCAGCATCATCACACCGTAATTATTTTTTCCGTTAACATGCGCCATTAATTTTGCGCGTTGCCAGTAAAAGTCCATGTGCCATTTGTTTCCGTGGCAATACAAGATCACGGTGTCGGTAGTGATTTTTGTGACATCTCCGATGTACAGTGCTTTTATTTCTGTAGATGACGTTTCGTTTTCTGTTTGAGAAGAAAGGGTTAAAAGTGTGATCTTATTCGGTGAAATAGAGTAGGAGGCATCTAAAACAAAATCCTGGTCGCCGGTATAGTCGTCTAGTTTGTAGCTTTTAATTTCGTTGTTAGTGTTGTAGAGGTTGGAATCCAGTTTCATACAGGATGAAATGAAAACCGTTGCGAATAAAATACAAATCTTCTTCATCTTAAAATTTTCGTATAAGTGAATAATAGATCCCTAATGCACCTTTACCTGAGATGCCTATGTAATCAACAACTCCGGGAAGATTGGGAATTCCGATCCCTAAATACTTAAATTCAAACTGGTGTTGCCATTTTGTTTTTACGATCACATAACCAACCTGAAGATTCGGGATCACATGTTTTTTTTGATCTTCATTATGTGCCCTGAGTTTGGAAAACTCAAACCAGGAATTGACTCCTGCATACAGATAAGACGGTTTTTTTGTAAGATGGAAATAAGCATTTATATCTGCAGATGGCCAGATGCGAAAACTGGTCTTGTTACCTATGCTATAGGCCAGTTGAAGGGCAGGGGAGGCGGTAATGCCAAATGCATTTTCTTTTTTGTAGAGATTAAAAGTAGCTCCGAGATCAAGTTGACTGTTTCCAAACAAGGCACTGGTCGTGTGAAGGTTTCCATAAACTGTAGTATTTTCTGTTAACCCATAACCATAGCCCAATGTTGTAAAGGGAACAGGGATAGGCGTCCCCGAAAATTTAATTAAAGGACCGCCGAATGAAAAAGCAACAGCGCTTTGTTTTTTTGCAAGTGGTTTTACATAACGCGAGGGAGCGCAACTATGAAATATAAGTAGCAAAAGTATGGGAGATAAGATTTTCATTTTAAACGCATAAGCAAGGTACATAATTTTAAGCGGCCTGCAAGTATGGTGTGTGTATCCGGGGTTAGTATACAGGCCTTTATTTTATCCACAAGCGGATTGTTTAGAACTATCCTTTTAAAAACAAGAAACCGGGTTTAATTCACAAATCTTTGTAAGTACAATATAGATGTTATGCAGCCGGTTTTGCTTTTTACAATTGTTATTTCTTATTTTTTAATCCTGTTGGCGGTTGCCTGGATCACAGGGAGAAACTCCAGTAACGAATCTTTCTTTATTGGTAATAAAAACAGCAACTGGATGCTGGTGGCTTTTGGAATGATCGGTACAAGCCTTAGTGGCGTTACATTTGTGAGTGTACCGGGAGGAGTCACCACCGGTAATTTTTTTTATTTCCAGATCGTGCTCGGATATTTATTAGGGTACATTGTAATTGCATTTGTGCTTATTCCCTTGTATTACAGGTTAAATCTCACTTCCATTTATACCTACCTCGAAAAACGGTTCGGCACAAATGCACACAGGGCAGGCGCCTTCTTTTTTATCTTGTCACGTGTGGTAGGTGCAACGGCCAGGCTTTACCTTGTTATCAGCATTTTGCAAATCTTTATTTTCGACAGGCTTGGCGTACCTTTTGAGTTGACGGCACTTGTGATACTCGTACTTATTTTGTTATATACGTTTGAAGGCGGTGTAAAAACTATTATTTATACCGACACGCTTCAAACAACCGGTATGCTGGTGGGACTTGTGGTATGCATTTATGTGATCGTTAAAGCAATGAACATGGATTTTGGAGATGCTTTAACCCTTATGTCGGAAAAGGGATACACACGGATCTTTAATACTGATGTAATGGCCGGATCGTATTTTTTAAAACAGATCGTTGGCGGAATGTTTATAGCCATTGCTATGACCGGGCTGGATCAGGAGATGATGCAAAAGAATATCAGTGTAAAAACGATAAGGGACTCGCAAAAGAACATCATTACATTTACGTTGGTGCTGGTGCTGGTAAACTTCCTTTTCCTTTTTCTTGGGGGAATCCTGAGGCTTTATGCGGATTCCAAGGGGATCAGTGTCGCACCGGATGATCTTTTTCCTACGATTGCGTTAAGTGATACCTTTAGCGGAGCCATTGGCATTATTTTTATTTTAGCGTTGATATCGGCGCTATTTCCAAGCGTAGATGGAGCCATTACTTCTATCACCTCCAGTTTTTGCATCGATATTCTTAATATGAAACACAAGGATGGGAATGAAAAGGAAAAACGCAGAACCCGCCTAAAAGTTCATTTTTCATTTGCTGTTTTGTTTTTCATAATGGTGCTTATCTTCAAAGCTATTAATGACAAGCTGATCATTGATTTTATTCTCAAATTCGCAAGTATAACCTATGGCCCGTTACTGGGCTTGTTCTCATTCGGTATCCTGACAAGCCGTCGCCTGAATGATAAATGGATCTGGTTTGTTTGTATTATTGCACCTATTCTTGTATTGGTACTTGATGTATGTTGCAGTCCTGAATGGTATGAAAAGAAATTACATGTAAGCCTCGGATTAAATGAGTTGTCAAGCGCGATGTTTAAGGGATACAAAATAGGAAACGAACTGATCTTGCTGAACGGTATCTTTACTTTTACGGGATTGTTTTTTATTTCAACTAAGGATAGATTTGTTTCCGGCAGGATGGAAGCAGAGGCCACTGTGGTCAAATAAAGGATCAATCGTAATATCTGGAGACACAAACTGTCAATTCTTGTATAGATACTTCTTTAATTCCTAGTCTTTCTTTTTGATGAAAAAGAAACAAAAATTTCATGAGGCCATAAAACACAAAAAAAAGTTCAGCGAATTAAGAGAGAGATTTTCAGCCAAAGAATAAAAGACACGTGGTGAAGGAATACTTTCTTTACAAATACAGAAAAAAAATTCTTAAGCGGCACTAATAGTTCCTTTTATTTGGAATCCATCCGGATAATGGGAAGTTGTTCAATAAATTGAAAATAATATACGCCATTTTAGGCTTTTGTGTTCTATGGC
>JAYSYG010000572.1:0-3415 GCA_043716685.1 Sphingobacteriaceae bacterium
CCACCACCACCACCGGCGAACTCAAAGCCCTTACAAAAGTTCTTGTTGTAAATTAATGCGTGTTTCAGATAAGGCAATCGTTCTGCAGGCAATTAAGCACGGCGATAAAAAATTCATTTTAAAAATTTATACCCGTAATCACGGTATGATCACTGTGGCCGCGCATGCAGGAAACAGCGCCACTTCAAAAATAAAGACAAGCAGTATTTTGCCCTTAAGTTTAATGGACGTGGAGTTGGTCGTAAAACAAAATAAAGAGATTTATCAGCTTACCGAGGCTTCCTGCTATTATGTGAACACGGGCATTTCCCACTCCATTACAAAGCTTAGCATCGCCCAGTTTCTAAATGAAATCCTCATAAAAACACTAAAAGAACAAAGCTCAAATAGCCATGTTTACGAGTTTATAGAGACCTGCATAAAATTTTTAAACGACACAGACGAGTGCATTAACCTGCATCTTTACTTTTTAAGTGAGTTTACAAAGTACCTTGGTTTTGCGCCGCAGAATAATTACACCGTACATACCCCTTACTTCGATTGCCGTGAGGGACATTTTTCTTCGGTTGGTCTTACGATGCCTCTTGGGTTAAATAAAGAAGACTCTTTTCTCTTCTCAGAATTTTTAAAGATAAACAGCTTAAAGACCAGTATCACCAATATCCAGCGCCAGCTTTTACTTGAGATCCTATTAGCGTATTACAAACTTCATGTGCCAGGTTTTAATGAGGTAAAAAGTCTAGAAGTGCTGAGGGAGGTAATATCGGGCTAACTTTGGAAAAGTTAGTTTGGTTTTATGATACGACTTTTCGAAAGTTGGTGGGAGTTAATTAAACTAAAAAAAGCCGCACGGAGATCCGAACGGCTTCAATTTCTTTAAAACAAAAAATTATTTGTGAGTTTTTTCGCTGCTAACAGTCAATTTTGCGCGGCCTTTTGCGCGGCGGGATGCCAAAACACGACGTCCGTTTGCTGTTGCCATACGCTCTTTAAATCCATGTTTGTTTTTTCTCTTGCGTTGCGATGGTTGGAAGGTCCTTTTCATGATATTCTATATTAAAATGTGTTTATATTCCTAAAAATGGAGTGCAAATATAGAGCTAATTTTTGTTTCGGCAAATTTTATTTAAAAAAACCTTAGCTTTAATTGCGACTGTATTACAATTAAATGACAAGATAAGTAATTTATGCTGTAATTTTGCTCTTTTTTATGGCAAAGCAACAACGAAGAGGCGGTGGACCCACCAGTAATGAAACCGATGAACTGCCGAAAGCAAAGCTAACCCTCGCGAACTTTAAGCGTTCTATGCGGCTTTTCACATATTTAGGCAAGCAAAAATGGAAGTTTTTTCTGGGAATGTTCTTTTTAGTTGGCAGTGCCGGGGTTGGACTCGTTTTCCCGCTGAAATCAGGGCAAATGCTGGGTTACCTGGCCGAAAACACCATGCCGGTAGAACAGGTGCGGAGTGAGTTAATGACGATTGGCCTTGTTCTATTGATTATTCTCGTATTGCAGGCCGCGTTTTCTTTTGGCCGCGTTTATTTTTTCGCCCAGGTTACCGAAAACGTTCTAAAAGCTGTGAGGCAGGACACGTTCAAACGCCTGATCCAGATGCCAATGAGCTTTTTCTCGAAGAACCAGGTGGCAGAATTAAGCAGCCGCATGGCTACCGACATCAGCGTGATCTCTGATGCATTTACGGTTAACATTGCAGAACTTATTCGCCAGAGCATTGTAGGTATTGGTGGATTGATCCTTTTAGTTACCACTTCGGGTCCTATTGCCAAATGGTTCCTTATAATCATTCCGCCCCTTACGTTTTTTGCCATTTTATTTTCAAGAAAGATCAGGAAGTTTTCTAAAACTTACCAGGAGAAAATAGCAGAATCCAATGTAGTTGTGGGAGAAGCCTTAACAGGCATAACCAATGTAAAAACATTTACGAACGAAGATTACGAAATAAAAAAATACGATAAGCTGGCAGATAGTATCCGCGAATTCGGCTTAAAATATGGCATTTTCAGAGGCTTGTTCTTTTCTTTTGTGATGATATTCGTGTTTGGATCGGTGTTTTTTATTTTATGGCAAATGTTGTTTGCATTAAAGGTTGATAAAACATTAACACCGGAAGCATTTGGAACATTTATGATGTTATCTTTATTCGTTGCGGGATCTTTAGGAGGATTGCCCGAACAGATAGCGGCGCTTCAACGCGCACTGGGCGCAACCGACAGAGTATTCGAATTAATTGACGGAGAAGTGGAAAGCATTGATTTTCTCCAGGAGAATATTCCGGCAAAATACACAAAAGGAGAAATTCATTTTCAGAACATTTCTTTTAACTACCCATCGCGCCCTGATTTTACGGTATTAAAAAATGTTGATTTTAAAGTAGAGGCCGGGCAAACGGTTGCTCTTGTTGGTTCGAGTGGGTCTGGTAAAACAACTATTGCATCTTTGATCCTTAGATTTTATGATCCAACCAGCGGCACTGTGTTTATTGATGGCATTGATAACAAAACTATTTCTTTAACAGAACTGAGAAAACAAATTGCTCTTGTTCCGCAGGATGTAATTTTATTTGCAGGAACTATACGCGACAATATTGCGTATGGCAAACCGAATGCAACAGACACCGAAATTGAAGAAGCTGCGCGCAAAGCCAATGCGTACGACTTTATCATCTCATTTCCAGATCAGTTTAAAACCTTTGTAGGGGAACGTGGCATACAACTCTCAGGCGGCCAACGTCAGCGTATTGCTATTGCCAGGGCAGTTCTTAAAGATCCAAGTATATTGATTCTAGATGAGGCCACCAGCAGCCTCGACAGCGAAAGTGAATACCTTGTTCAGGAGGCTTTGGATAAATTAATGGTTGGACGTACAAGCATAGTAATAGCGCACCGTTTTGCCACTATAAAAAATGCAGATAAGATAATCGTTCTTCAGGACGGAGCCGTTCAGGAAACGGGTACTCACCAGGAGTTGATCTTAAATGATAAAGGGCTGTATTACAAACTCAGTAAAATGCAGTTTGAGTTGAGTTAATAGTAAAACTTTGGTTTTCCAGGAATGTTAAAATTGCCCCGGAGGGGCAAAACAATTTAGAAAATAAATTCATTAATCACGGCCCCAGAGGGGCCGAACAATCATTGGTAATTTTGCCAGTCCACACAATAGGTTATTTCATGTTGTTTTCTAAAAAAGTCGTCTCCTCATCATAAAAAAAACAGGCAGCCTGTCGAACTGCCTGTTTTGTGTGGTAACTAATTTTCTTACTAAACACACTTAGGGGGTTAACAATCTATGTCCCTAAAATTAAAGAAAAAAGGAAGGGTGCAGCTACCACATATTGTACTCGTTTTTTATAGGTATACAAACAAATACAGAAGTAATTACAAAAGGGTTGGGCGT
>JAYSYG010000573.1:0-10314 GCA_043716685.1 Sphingobacteriaceae bacterium
AAGTTTTCGCAGGAAGATGTATCCACTGCCCGCAATTATGGTGGAACGGGCCTTGGAATGGCCATTACGCAAGAATTAGTTCAATTAATGAATGGACAAATTGAGGTGAAGAGTGAAAGGAATGACGGAACGACAATAACATTACGATTGACTTTTCCCATTGGAGATCAGCAGGAAATAAAACACGCCGGTTTCATACAGCAAGAGCGTAAAAATATTAAAGTATTGCTTGCAGAGGACAATGAATTTAACCGATTAGTGGCAACAAAAACATTACAAAGGAATAGCTGCATTGTAACAGCAGCTGTAAACGGAGCAGATGCAGTTGAAAAACTTAAAACGGGAACGTTTGATGTTATCCTGATGGACCTTCAAATGCCCGTAATGGGCGGGATAGAGGCTACAAAACAAATAAGAAATCTTTTAAAACTAACCACACCAATTATTGCCTTAAGTGCGAATGCATTTAAGACGGAAAGCGACTATTGCCTGACAATTGGCATGAACGATTATGTAACCAAACCTTTTGAAGAAAAATTCCTTATGGATACAATTTTAAAAAATATAAACAAACCACAAGCGGTTGAAATGATTCCCTCTACCTCTAAAGAAATAACAACTTCTAAGCTATACAATGTGACCGACTTAACTAAATTAACCGGTAACGACAATGAATACCTGGAAAAACTTGTGAAAATTTTTATCCGTCAGGGGAGTACTTCGTTAAAACAAATGAAAAAAGCCCTTGCAGTTAAAGACCTGAAAACTCTTTTTGAAATTTCGCACCAATTGAAACCCAGCATTGATGGGTTTAATATTGAATGCCTGAAAGCAGAGATCAGGGAAATTGAGAAACATGCAAAAGGGGGCATTTACTCAGACATACTGGAAAAACTTGTCGGTTATGCCGATGAAATCTTAAAAAAGGTGATTGATGAGCTGCACAGAGATTTCGACACAGATATAGATCTGGACCTGATAGGTGATATGAGGCCGCTTTACGAATACCAACCCTAAGAACTCAACCTTTTTTCTTTCTTTAAATATAATCGCTCCTCTAAATGGAACTAACATTGGTTTTAACCGCAATTAGACAGTAGAAGCCTTTGGAAAGGCGAACTATCTGCCTTAGTGCGGATAATCTCTCCAGATAAAAATCTATCATGATAGTGTTTGTAAGTATTTCTTACCAAGCTCACATCTTGAAATCATACAAACACTTACATCCCCGCCAACCGGACGGGCAGGGCAGACAGTTGTTTTTCAATGGTGTGTTTAAGGTTAAACCGGCCCCTAACTGTTTCCCGGGAAATCTTACATCTGTTTTCTTTTCCAGAATTTGGAAGAATTCCAGCTTTTAATCATAGTACATTTATTGTGGAATAGAAATTCTACCTCTATAAAATTTAATACACTGCATTATGAGCCCTTTCAAAATATTTATCGTTGAGGACGACCCTTGGTTTGGCAATTTACTTAAACACCATCTTTCTTCAAACCCTGATTATGAAGTATTTTTATTTAGTAATGCAAAAGATTGTCTTGATAATCTTTTCAAAAAGCCAAATGTCATAAGCATTGATCATGGCTTACCAGATATTACGGGTGATAAATTATTGGCAAAGATCAAATCCATCAATAAAAACATTCCGGTAGTTGTTATTAGCGGCCAGGAAGACATTTCGGTTGCTCTTGATCTCTTAAAAGCCGGAGCAACGGATTATTTTATTAAGAACGATCATACAAAAGAACTGCTTTGGAACTCCATTTTGAAGATCAGTGAAAATTCTAAACTGAAAGAAGAAGTTGAAGAATTGAAGGAACAGCTAGAACAAAAATTCAACTTCGAAAAAACGATACTGGGCCAAAGCGAAGCCATCAAAAAGACTTTTACCCTGGTTGAAAAAGCTATTAAATCAACGATCAATGTTTCAATTACCGGTCAAACGGGTACAGGTAAAGAAGTTATTGCGAAGGCCATTCACTATAACAGCGACAGGAAAAAGAAACCTTTCGTTGCCGTGAATATGGCGGCAATTCCATCAGAGTTAATGGAAAGTGAACTATTCGGCTATGAGAAGGGAGCATTTACAGGTGCAGCCGGGCGTAAAATAGGGAAATTTGAAGAAGCGAATGGCGGGACATTATTTCTGGATGAGATCGCAGAACTCGATCTTAGCTTACAGAGTAAAATTCTAAGAGCGCTACAGGAGCGCGAAATCGTACGCCTTGGGGGCAATGAAAAAATAAAATTCAACGCCCGCTTAATAACTGCCACACATAAAAACCTGACAGAAGAGGTCAAGAAAGGAACCTTTAGAGAAGATCTTTTTTACAGGATCATCGGGCTTCCGATCGAATTAGCACCACTACGAGAAAGAGGAAATGATGTACTGATACTTTCCCGTTACTTTGCCGACCAGTTCACCAAAGAAAACAATATAAGGCCTATCACGATCTCAGGCAGTGCGAAGGAAAAATTATTGAAGTATAATTATCCGGGGAATGTCAGAGAGTTGAAATCGATCATTGACCTGGCCTGCGTTATGTGTGATGGAAAAGAAATACTGGGTGAAGACATAACTTACAACAGTCTGCAAAACGATTCTATAATAACCCATATTGAAAAATCGCTTTACGAGTACACCTTAGACATTATTTCACTTTTTATGAAAAAATACAATAATGATGTTTTAGAAGTTGCCAGGAAACTTGGGGTTGGAAAATCAACGATTTACAACCTTATCAAAAAAAAGGAACTTGCGACAAATTAAAAACCCGAAATCACCCATATCATGGTATTACATAAAACTCTTGAACAACATATTAAAGATTTCCTTCCTGAAGGAAGTATTAAAAATCAGCCGCTCGAGCATTTTATAAAATCTGTTAACGCTTCGTATCTTGACCTGGAGAATGCCAATAAATCTTTAAGAGAGGTGTCGGATACGAGAAACAAGGAATGTAGAGAAGTTAATGAAAATCTTCTGAGAGAATATGAACTCAAAAAAGTATCAATAGAAAAGCTAAAACAAGCTATCAAAAAAATTGATACGTCAATTGACATAAAATCAGAACAATCTGACGATAACCTTCTTATCATTGCTGATCATCTTAATGCACAGATAAGCGAACGAAAAGGAATTGAAAAAGAATTGAACAGAACGGTAAATTTACTGGTCACTCTTCTCACGAATCTTCATTCGGGAATTCTTGTTGAAGATGAAAATAATAAAGTTCTTTTTAGTAACCAGTTTTTTTGCGACTTGTTTCACGTTGGTACCGAGCCCGAAAATTTAGCCGGACAAGATTATTCGCAAAAAACAGAGCACAACAAACACTTGTTTAAAGATCCTGAAGGATTTTCTATGAGAATGCGGCAAATTCTGAAGGAGAAAAAAAAGGTATTATTTGAAGAGCTACAACTGGCTGACGGTCAGTGCCTGGAGCGTGATTTCATTCCGGTTTATATACATAACAACTATAAGGGCCACTTGTGGAAATACAGAAATATTACCAGCAGAAAAAAAGATGAAAATCACTTACGGCATCTTAATAATACACAAGAAGCAATCTTAAACGGAACAGACTATGCAATAATTTATACCGATGTTAACGGGATCATACGATCCTTTAATAAAGGTGCTGAAAAGATGCTGGGTTATAAAGCTATAGATGTAATAGATTTGCATACCCCCTTTGCATTTCACGACGAAATAGAAATTAAAAACCGGGCAGAAAAACTATCGGAAGAATTTTCAGAGCAAATTACCCCCGATTTTGGAGTTCTCATATTTAATCCTAAAAAAGGGATTGTAGAAACACGTGAATGGACTTATGTTAGAACGAACGGGCAAAAATTTCCTGTTTCGCTAAACGTATGCTCCATAAAAAATGCTGCCGGTGAAATAACCGGTTTCCTTGCCATTGCCCGAGACATATCTGAACAAAAACAGGCAGAAAAGGCGCTCAGGCTTAGTGAAGAAAAGTACAAGAATATCATCGAAAAGTCCACTGATATTATCTCTAAAACCAATAAAGTCGGATTTTTTACTTTTGTTAACCCTGTTACTGAAAGAATTACCGGATTTTCAAACTTTGAACTTCTGAATATGCACTTTTTAGAATTGATCCGGCACGATTATAAAAGAGTGGCAAAAGACTTTTACAAGCAACAGGTGCTTCGTAAAAAACCTACTACCTATTTTGAATTCCCAATTGTTACCAAACATGGTAAAGAGAGATGGATAGGTCAAAGCGTGCAATATTCACAGCTCGACAAGTTCGATTTTGAACTTACGGCACTCGCTATTGATATTACCGAGAGGAAACTTCATGAAAAATCGATCAAGTTGCAGGATGAAAAGTACAGAAACATTCTTGCTAATATGAATATGGGAATTGTGGAAGTAGACCTGAATGAGACGATCCAATATTGCAACCAGGGTTTTTGCGATATATCAGGCTACACATTGACTGAACTGATTGATAAGAATATAGTAGATTTAGTGATTTTAGAATCCGACCACGAGCTCCTAAAAAACAAAACTCAGAAAAGGCGTGAAGGTATCTCTGATATTTATGAAGTAAGGGTTAAAAACAAAAACGGAGAAATGCGCTGGTGGATGATCAGTGGGGCGCCTAACTATGATAACGCAGGCAATCTGATAGGGTCTATCGGCATTCATCTGGACGTAACCGAGCGGAAAGTACTTGAACACGAGCTTGAAATTTCAACTCAGAAAGCGAAAGAATCATCCAAAGCGAAAGAGTCATTCCTCGCTAACATGAGCCATGAGATCAGGACGCCGTTAAATGCAATCATAGGAATGATAAGAGAATTATCACACGAAGATTTAACTGAAACCCAAAAAATTTATTTACAAAACACATCCACAGCATCCCAGCATCTCTATTCGATCTTAAACAATATCTTAGATATTTCGAAAATTGAAGCCGGGGAATTTAATCTAGACGTTCAGCATTTTAATATAAGCACCATCTTAAACGACGTTACAAGTATTATGAGAAATGCAGCCAGTGAGAAAAATTTATTCCTGAATGTATCTGTCTCAGACTCCGTTAAAAAAACATTTACCGGCGATCCAGTTCGAATTAAACAGGTTTTATTGAACCTGGTTGGAAATGCAATTAAATTTACCGAAAAAGGTGGTATTACAATAAAATGTTCTCTTGAAAGTGAAACGCTCTCAGAACAAATGTTGCAGCTTTCCATAATTGATACTGGTATTGGAATGGACGCTTCCTTTCTCAAAAACATTTTTACTAAATTTTCACAGGAAGATGTTTCAACTTCCAGGAAGTATGGTGGAACAGGGCTGGGTATGGCTATTACCAATGAGCTCATTCATCTTATGAAAGGAAGTATTGAAGTTGAAAGTGAAAAAAACCAGGGTACTGCTATTCATATTAAAATCCCTTTTTCAGTGGGTGATGATTCAAAAATAGTAAGGGAGGAAATACTGTTGCAGAGTTCGCTTAACACCAGTAAAATAAAAATTCTACTTACCGAAGACAATGAGTTTAACAGATTGGTAGCCACTAAAACGCTTAACAGGTATAATTGCATCGTAACAGAAGCAGTAAACGGAGCAGAGGCCATCGAAAAACTGAAATCCGAAAAATTCGACATTATTTTAATGGATCTTCAGATGCCGGTTATGGGCGGTATGGAAGCCACTCAGATACTCAGGAATGAAATGCATATTACTACACCTATTATTGCCTTATCGGCAAACGCATTCAAAAATGAAATTGATCAGTGTATGAAAATAGGGATGAACGCTTACGTTACCAAACCCTTTGAAGAAAAGCAGTTGCTTGATGCCATTCTAAAAACCATGGAAATTTACAAAACACCAGTTGAAAATGTAACCGTTGAACCTGTTTCCGAAAAACTTTATGATATTGCCAGATTAAGAGCGCTTTGCGGAAATGACACCGCTTTTTTACAACAAATGGTGGAGGTTTTTATAGAGCAGTCTAATGCTTCTGCAAAACAAATTCAGGAAGCTATGGCAGCGAAGGATCTTCAAGCTGTTTTCCAAATCTCGCATAGAATAAAACCTGGCATTGATAGTTTGGGAATAGATTGTCTTAAAGCGGAAATAAGAGAAATTGAAAAAGACGCAAAAAATGGCATCTGCACTGATAAACTTGTAGATCTTGTAAATTATACCGAAGATATCTTAAAGAAAGTGGTTAAAAGTCTTGAAAAGGAAAACCTGGATGAAGCCGGCTGAACCATTTCAAGGTAATAAATACACTATCTTTCAAAAGTAACTCAATCTCTGTAGTATTCCGCAATAAATATAAATTAGAATACCCCCAGAATAAATCTTCCTGCGACTATACCGGTCCGAAGGGTTATATCAGTTATACCATTACTTTTTGTGAATTGGTCCAAAAATAATTCGCAATTAGTAATGGTTAATGCCGAGCGAAAGGCCTTCAAACAAAATAAGAATTTTAATATTGGACTAAAACCGCCTTAGGCTCGGTATTATTTACAGGAATAGTAGGCGGCACGCGTTACACGCCAAACAAAACCATTTACCTCAAATTCTTTGATAGGTGAGTGTCGGAGATTTAACTTCTTCGCAACGATATATATCTTCTCGTATTTTATGACCTGTGTTTTATTAAACAAAATAAAAGACATTATCTCCCTAGGCTGCTGAAGGCATTTGTTGGAAATTTTTCCGGATAATGGAAAATAAACCGCCCTGATTTTTTATAAAAAGATGATCGTCAAGCTTTTAGAGTTAAGGCACAGTGCTTGATACATATGATGTAATAAAAAACCAAGAAACATGAAAGATCAAAACCAGTTACGGGTATTTATAACTGATGAGAATGTTTTTACACTTAATTTGTATGTGAAATATTTTCAGAACATAGGCATTACTGATATTACTCCCTTTCAAAACAGGGACAATTGCTTTAACAGCTTATGCTTTAATCCTGATATTATCTTTATTGATCATACTAAGGATTTACTTGATGACCTGGAGTCCTTCAAAAAAATTAAAAAAACCTACCCAGAGATCTACCTGGTAATAATATCCGGGCAGGAAAATGTGGGCGCAAACCACGAATTATTAAACGATGGCCCTTTTGATTTTATTGTTAAGTACGGTTACGAACAATTGAAGATTAATCGTATTATAAAAAGGATTGAACTTGAGAAAAAAAACAGAGAGAGTTGTTCGGAGGTTCATAAACTTTTTCGTTCTATAAAGAAAAATCCTAGCATTGTATTCGTATAGCGAGATACGCTAACTGAATCACTAAGGGTCACCCAATAAAGGTATACAGCATGAAGCGATGTATCAGAATTATATAAGACCTAATTGTATATCAAAGGGACTTTGTTTTTCCCCATTTTCTCTTAATTGTTTAACCGAATCAGGTATAGTAAGAACAAACCCATAACGTAGACATTTCGGATAATTCTTTTTGGAATAATTTCCAAAAAATGGAATTATCCCTTTTTTCTTTTTAATTAAAGCATTGATTATCAAATAACTATTTCCTGGCACAAGGTTTGGAAACTCCATGGTATAACTATAAAAATAAATAAAATGAACACTATAATTTCAAACTTAACTTATTTGATCACCGGAAGCAACTCTGATTCTTTCACAAAAGAACTAAAGCCTTACCTGACAGTATTTATCGTAAACTTTTTAGGTCTTGTTGGCATTAAACTCGTAAAGACCCTTCTTTTAATATTCTAACCTCTTTCAAATTACCCAGCTTCCCTTAAATTTCACCGTACAATTAATTATTTGGTATTGATCGCCGATGTTGAGCGCAAGACCTAAAATCAAAAAATCAAAACCTTTCTATAAAACCTATATCTTGCCAGCTCTACGGTGAGAAAATAATAAGGACGATAATCAACTAAACCCTTTAAACTCCCATGTAGACCACTATTGGAATTCACCAATAACCACTAACAAGCCTAAACTTACAATCTAAGGCCAGTCTGACATTCATACCCACCATTGTCCCTTTTGTGCCCCCGGATTTTTATCTCCCTTTTTTCTGATAAATCTTACAGATGAAGGGTTTTATCCCGAACAGTCCTAAAAAGCATCAGCAACCGTCTTACATTTGAATAAAGATAAACGGTTATGCTAAAGCAGATTTTAAATACTGGAGTTTCTGATGAAAACCTCGAAAGCCTCAATGGCAGGATTAAGCTGAATAATGTTATTGCTTTATTCATTGTATGTGCAGGAATTTTTGCTGCACCATTTTATTTTTATTTCAACCTTTCCTTTCTTCTTACGGTCACCCTTTCATTGCTGGCTATTTCCGTGCTTAGTATTTTTTTTCAATCAATAAAAGAATATATAATCGGGTTTTGTCTTCTTGTTTTCGGCACAAATATCCTGGTTGTTATTGTTACACTTCATTTTGGATTGATAAGTAACTTTCATCTTTTTCTTATCTGTTCAAGTATGGCCTCCCTCAACCTGTTTGAAAGAAACAAACTCTTAAAGAATATAACCCTTGGATTAACCACTACAACATTCTTCTTGCTTTTGTTCTATTTACGCTTTAATCCCGGAACCGGTAAATTTCCGGCTGAAATTAACGGGATATTAGAGCTATGCGGGTATTTTAATTTATTTGCTCTTTTTGCGTTCAGTATTCTTTTCTTTGCTTCGTTCTTAAAACAAAAAATAGTATTTCAAAAAGAACTTCTCAACCAGAACCTTATCCTGGAGCACAAGAATAGCCAGATTACCGATTCTATTAAATATGCAAAGCATATTCAAAACGCTATCCTACCTTCTGTTAGCGTTTTTAAAAAATACCTGAAAGAAAGCTTTGTGTTTTACAAACCAAAAGACATTGTGGCCGGTGACTTTTATTGGTTTGAAAAGCAACAAGACGGTTTGATTCTTTTCGCCGCTGCTGATAGCACAGGTCATGGCGTTCCGGGGGCAATGGTAAGTGTTATCTGTACAAATGCCCTAAACCAAGCTGTTAAAGAACACGGTTTAAAAGATCCAGGTCAGATTCTTGACAAAGTACGCGAGCTGGTTATCGAATGCTTTCAGAAATCAGAAAGAGATGTAAAAGACGGTATGGATATTTCTTTATGTTCTATTGATCTGAACGACCGCACTGTTAAATGGGCTGGTGCTAATAATCCATTGTGGATCATTAAAAACAATTCTGATGAAGTAATGATTGTTAAACCCGACAAACAATCTGTTGCCATAACAGAAAAACCACTTCCTTTTACAACCCATACGGTGATGCTTGATGAAGGCGATTGTTTTTATTTATTCACAGATGGATACGTGGATCAGTTCGGTGGAGAAAGCGCAAAAAAATTCATGCAAAAAAGATTAAAAGAACTTTTACTACGCATCTATAAAAAACCCATGGAGCTGCAAAAGAAATTGATACACGACAATTTATTGACATGGATGGGCAATCTTGAACAAGTAGATGACATTTGCTTCGTAGGAATTAAATTGTAAGCACTTACCACGTTCAAATTAAGAAAGTATAAAACAAACACAAACTAAAAACACATACTATGACTTTTACTGCTAATTTTTTTAAACCGAAAGAAAAAAAATCGAAAACTATTTTTATCGTAGAAGATAACCCTGTTTTCGCAAAAGTTTTAAAAACGTACCTGATGTCTAAATTCAAGGATGTTGAGGATGTTATTATTTTCCCTAAGGGGGAGGTGTGTTTAACCGAACTTCATCGCAACCCGGCAACAATTATTATAGACTATTTTTTAGGAACAAGCTGTGACGATGCCGTAACAGGTCTTGAGACCATTGTACAGATAAAGGCCCGGAAATCGGAAGCAAATATTATTGTTTTAAGTGCCTGGAGAGAAGAAGAAATTCCAATGGAAACCATAAAAAATTATAATTATTCTTACGTGGAAAAAAACCCGGAAGCTTTTAAAACAGTGGAAAAGTTGATCAGGTCGTCCTGGTAAACTTCAAAAATTGTGTGATTAATTCCCTCTCTAAAATTTTATTCGCACACTCTTTTGTTTACTTTTTAATAAACAGAAGAAGTGGCGGTACTAAAAGAAAATTAAAAAGCCCAATGACAACAATGCAAGACAAGTGTTTTTTGGTGCGAGATTGCGCCCACCGGGCACCTTGTACAAATTTACGAAAACGATGATGTTGTTTTAGACTCCCTGGAAGGATTTGTAGACAAGGGTTCAAGACCGGTGATAGGGTTTATAATAATTGCGACTAAAGTGCATTTAACCATTCTAAATAAAAGGCTCAGTTCTTT
>JAYSYG010000574.1:0-3413 GCA_043716685.1 Sphingobacteriaceae bacterium
TCCATTTACACAATTGCCGGATATAAATAAACCATCGCGTTTTCGTCCCGATCCTCCGCGCGCAACAGCTACCTGGTTAAAGCCCAAACTCGTTTGTGAAGTAAGTTTTACCGAGATGACCGCAGACGGTGTGATGCGGCACCCTTCATTTGAAGGTATGCGAACCGATAAAAATGCAAAAGAAGTAATCCGCGAAAAAGAAAAATCAACAAATGGAATGATTAAAAAAAATATACGCGTTAAGGAAAAAAAAATTATCAACGCCACACAAAAGCCAGAAAGAAAAACACTCCTTAATCCAACGGAGGAAACACAGGTAAAGAAGATCAATGGACACGAATTAAAATTTACCAACCTTAACAAGTTTTACTGGCCAAAAGAAAAAATAACCAAGCGCGATTTGCTGAATTATTATTACCAGATAGCACCTTTTATTCTACCTTACCTGAAAAACAGACCGCAATCTATGAACCGCCATCCGGATGGGATTACCGGACAGAGTTTTTATTTTAAAGATGTTACAGGCAAAGCACCTGAATGGGTAGAAACGTTTTTGTACCATAGCGATACAGATGACAGAGACAGGAAATACCTGGTTGCAAAAGATGATGCGAGCCTTCTGTATATGGCATCCCTGGGTTGTATTGAAATGAATCCGTGGCATAGCCGTGTGGGAAAAGAAGATTACCCCGACTGGTGCGTCATTGATCTGGATCCCGCAAAAAATTCATTCGACAAGGTTATTAAAGCAGCACAGGTAACGAAAGAAATTCTGGATGATCTGGGTATTACATCTTATCCTAAGACGAGCGGCTCTACGGGCATGCATATTTATATTCCACTGGAAGCAAAATATACGTACGAAGAATCAAAAGAGTTTGCACGCATAATAGTAAGTCTTGTACACGAGCAACTACCTGACTTTACGAGTATAGAAAGGGTTGTAAAAGCCAGGAAAGGAAAAATGTATCTTGATTTTTTGCAGAACCGCGCCCAGGCAACAATTTCAGCGCCCTATTCTGTAAGACCTAAGTCAGGAGCCACTGTGTCCATGCCGCTGCATTGGCACGAAGTAAAAAAAGGTTTGAAAATGAAAGACTTTACAATTCACAATGCGCTTGAAAGAGTTAAAAGCGAAGGAGATATCTTTAAGCCGGTTTTAGGAAAAGGAATTAACCTTGAAAAGATCGTGAAGAAATTATAATATTTTATTTGAGTTCATTAACCCTTTCAAACATTTCCAGGAGAATTCTTTTAAGCTCGGCGCTGTTGTATGGTTTTGTATAAAACTGAAGTGAGCCAAGTTTTATACATTCTGAATAAGCTGAATCTTCCCGGGTAGTGGAAAGCATAAATACTGGAATATGCCGGAGCAGTTTATCTTCTTTTATTTTCGACAAGGAGTCAATTCCATTCATGGTTGGCATATTAATATCCATAATAATAAAGTCTATAAATTGCCGTGTTCCTTGTTTGGCATGCGTGTCAAAATATTCAAGTAATTCAAGCCCGTTATATAAAGTAATAATTTCGAAAGGATAGTTCAATTGTTTAATGGCATCTTTAATGAGATAATGATCGTCTGCATCATCGTCAACTATAATAATTTTGAAAATTTTACCAGCCATAACCATAACTAACCAAAGTAAAAATACGATTGATTTGTTTTTAAAGGACTACAATTTCGATAAAGCCTCGTTTTTTTTCGATTAAAATTCATGAAATGTCCTAAACTATTATGAAAGAAGGATTATCATCAGGGAAAGCCCTTATTATAAAAGTAGTTGGAGCGGATCAAAATCTCCTAAAACAGTTATTTTTCTTTTTACTGTCAACTCTACTGAATAAAAAAAGCCCATAAATAATGAGCCTTTTAAAATTTTGGATGCGAAAAGTTTAATTTTCCTCGGTGTATTTTTTAAAATTATCGAGAATGGCCTGCCAGCCTCCTTTTTGGATATCAACGGAATTTGTGTTTTCTGCTTCGAAGCTTTCAACTACCTTAATACCTTTTCCACTTTCGTTGAACGCGATTTTTACATTTCTTCCATCTTCAAGCGTGTATTCTATCTTTTCATTGTTTTTTACGTCAATGTATTCTCCGCCAAATTCGAAACTCATACTTCCGTCTTTCGCTGCCATTACACTTCTGAACTTTCCGCCAACACGCAGGTCATTTTCTGCTTCGGGCGTGTGCCAGTAAGGTGAGGCAAAGTTCCAGTTCTTAATATGTTCTGGCTCTGACCAGTATTTCCATACTTTTCCGATAGGGGCATTAACTGTGGTTTCTACTGTTATGACGGATGGCATCAAGTTTTAGTTTTAAGGATGAGTTAATTATTAAATTAGGATAATGCAGGTGATTGATCGTTAACTGTGTTTAATTTATGATAGGAAAGATAAGAGATGATTAAAATTACCAAAACAATTAATGGAAAAATTGCCTGGCCACCGAAACCATCTTTAACGGTGTGACTTACACTTGCAAAAATAAATTCAATCGCAAAACAGGCATAAGCCCATTCTTTAACCCGCGCAGGAATCATAGGAAGAATCAGACAAAGTGCACCAGTTACTTTCATTATTGCAAGAGTTACTCCAAAGTAGGCGGGATAATCTAAATGCCGGATGCCTTCTTTTCCGGCTTCGGATTGTGAGAAGAGTGCTGGCATTAAGCCTTCAAATAAAAAGATGAGAGTAGTGGTGGTCCAAAAGATAATTTTTGTTGTTTTCATAATATAGGTTTTGTTTGTTATAACAAAGGTAGTGTCAAAAACCCTGCGCGGGTATGCACAAAAACGACATTTTAGAAGGTTGTTTGCGACAGTTTTTAACTGACTTGCAATAGCCTTATAAAACCAATTCTTCAAACAGGCGTTTTGCTGTTTTTTCGAGGTCGTCGCATAAGCCTGGGTGTGGCCGGGAGGTCTGGATAGCCGAGCTTCTCACCGCAGTAAGCCAGCGGAATCGTGAAGGAAGATCCATTTCTGCAATGGGTCCGCCTGCTTTATCGCCGCAGGCTATTTTCTCAAGGGATTCCAAATTCAATTGTAATTGCTCAATATCCAACTCCCCGGAAAAGGAACGTAATTTCGTTTCATTTAAAGTAAAATATACTTTAATGAACTTTGCCTTTTTACAAAATAAAATAATGCCTGCATTTAAAAACTCTTCGCGTTCTACTGCTGGTAAAACACGAATAACGGCGTACTCATATAAGTGCTTTTCTTGCATTTTCAGCTTCGTTTATAAATGTTTCAGAATGTTTAAGGCGCAGTGATAAAAACTTAAAATAAATTTCTCTAAGGGCTTCTGGTGAATTTTTATTGTCATCCCATGCTAACCATTCATCGGGAATGAGGTCAACAATCGTTCTAAGTTCTTCTTCGGTGAGTAATTTTTTAAATTCAGCA
>JAYSYG010000575.1:0-3409 GCA_043716685.1 Sphingobacteriaceae bacterium
TCCTGGTATTTTTATTGGCAATGCCTTTAAGCTTAGGTATTGCAAAAGCATCAGGGTTTCCTATGATCTTCGGTTTAGTAACTGCCATAATTGGCGGCGTTGTGGTAAGCTTCTTTATGGGCTCACGTTTATCCATTAAAGGTCCTGCTGCCGGTCTTATTGTTATTGCCAGCGGCTCGGTAACAGCTATGGGCGACGGAGAAACCGGGTGGCATCTCGCCTTAGGAATAATCGTTGTAGCTTCACTAATACAGATCCTCTTTGGAGTTTTAAAATTAGGTAAGCTTGCCGATTTTTTTCCAAGTGCTGCTATTCATGGTATGCTTGCGGCCATTGGAATTATTATTATGGCAAAACAATTACATCTTGTTCTGGGAATTAATCCCGCAGAACTAAAAGGTAAAGCTCCACTTGAATTATTGGCCATGCTGCCTTCGAGTATTATGCACGAAAATGCACACCTGGCCGAGATTGGCATTGCCTGCTTATTAATTATGATTATGATGAGCTATGTAAAACACGAGAAGATCAAAAAAATTCCTGCCCCCCTTATTGTGCTTGCTGTATCTATTCCATTGGGATTTGCATTGCACATTAAAACAGACGGAGCAATTGGCGGTTATGCGCTGGTTAAGATAGGCAGTATTGCAGATGCTTTTAAGAACGGGATCGTGAATGTTGATTTTTCAGGGTTATTCTCTCATACAGGTGTTTTTATCCAATATGTTATTCTTTATTCATTAATTGGAAGTATTGAATCTTTATTAACTGCCAAAGCGGTGGACGGTATGGATCCTTTTAAACGCAAAACCGACTTTGACAAAGATCTTATCGGTGTTGGTATTGGCAATACACTTTGTGGTATTGTTGGCGGACTTCCTATGATTAGCGAAGTTGCGCGGAGTTCTGCAAATGTAGGTTACGGTGCAAGAACACGCTGGGCTAACTTTTTTCACGGGTTATTTTTATTATTAGCTGTGGTGTTAGGCGTTCAATTCATTGAAATGATCCCGAACGTTGCCCTGGCAGCCATGCTTATTTTTGTTGGATTCAGACTTGCGCACCCAAAACAATTTGTACACACGCTTCACATCGGAAAAGAACAACTGATCGTCTTTTGTGTAACCATTTTCGTAACAATTTCAACCGACCTTCTTATGGGTGTAGGCTCTGGTATTCTTCTTGAACTTGTCATCAACATGATAAATGGTGCTTCTTTAAAACATCTTTTTAAAACAGATATTACTGTTGTTCAGGAAGGTGAAAACTATACGATGCATGTAAAAGGTGATATCGTGTTTTCAAATTTGCTGGGATTCAAAAAGAAATTTCTTGCAATACCTGAAGGGAAATACATTACCATTAACGTATCACAGGCAAGTATGGTCGATCATACTTCGATTGTTACTATTAACGGATTGGTTGAGCAATATAAAGATAGCGGAGGAAAGGTATTGGTAATTGGCTTTGAAAATCACCGCCAGCTATCGAAAGATCCAACCTCTACACGCATATTAAAATTGAGCTAGTCTCACCCCCACTTGCCGGATCTGCCCAATAATGTAAGAGTTTATTTCATAGTTTTCTTTTATTTTAGTTTGAGTAGATCTGGCAAGACAAATTTGAGTGAATAACTCAGAAGAACTTGTCAGTGCCCGGTTATTTATGTAATAGTTTATTTCATAGTTTTCTGTTCGCATATTTAACGGGGTCGCTGGCAAGACCTTTCACTTATCAGTAATTAAAATTATTTCAATGAAAACACTAAATAATCTTATACTAGTTACATGCCTGTCTTCTGCCACAGTCTTTGGACAGCAAACCGACACTTTAAAAAAACCAGTGCCTGATAAAAGCGCTCTCAAATTTAATCTCAATTCGGAAGGTACTCATTATTTCCAGGCTACTTTTTTGAACCAGACCTGGGTCAGATTTAATGAAAGTAACGACGGTACCACCCGTTTTTCAAAATCCGCACCAAATACATTCGATATAGGCCTCAGAAGAACCAGGATCCAACTCTTCGGCCAAATGACCGACCGTACTTTTTTATACTTTCAGTTTGGGCAAAATAATTATAATAATACGGCAGGATACACTGCCGCCGGGGGAGGAAACAGAAAAATTGCAGCTTTTTTTCACGACGCGGTGTGTGAGTATAAACTTACAAAAGGAAATCAGCTAAAAGTTGGTGGTGGCTTAACCGTATTAAATGGACTCTCCAGGTTTTCGCAACCTTCCATTGGTACAATTATGACAATGGATGTACCCGTGTTTTTACAATATTCAGTCGACCAGATCGACCAGTTTGACAGGCGTTTGGCAGTATATGCCCGCGGACAGGTTAGAAGGTTGGATTATCGGGCTTATATTTCAAACCCATTTCCGATCGGATCGAGTAATGCAGTGCCTCCCGCTATATCAAGAAATGCCACGTTTGTAAACACCGGTGCCATTCCTAACGGTCACGGTCCTGGCGTAAATAACCAGTTCGGAGGTTACTTTGCCTGGAATTTTTTCGAGAACGAAGGCCATACAACACCTTATATGCAGGGAACTTACCTAGGAACCAAAAAAGTATGGAACATTGCAGCCGGAGCGGTTTATCAAAAAGCTGCTACCTGGAACTTAACAGCAAATGATGCGGGAGCTTTTGTGGATACAACTTACAACGACATGATTCACTTTAGCGTGGAGTCTTTTTTAGACATGCCCCTGAACAAGGAAAAAGGAACGATGATCAGCGCTTTTGCCGGATACTTTAATACGAATTACGGTACCAACTATTTACGTTATAATGGGATCATGAATCCGGCCACTGCGTCAACAGCTACTAATTCAGTGCAGGGCGGTGCTTATGGAAACGCCATACCCATGTTTGGCACCGGCCAGGTGGGGTACGCCCAGCTTGGAGTTCTGCTGCCAAAAACACTTATCGGCGAAAAGAACGGACAACTTATGCCATACCTCAGCGGCCAGTATTCCGATTATACAGCCCTTCAGCATAAAGGCATGATTTTGTTTGATGTGGGTCTTAACTGGTTTATAAACGGGCACAGGTCGAAAATCTCTCTCGATTATCAAAACCGTCCAACCTTTTATACCGATGCAACTAACAAGGATATCCGTGTGGGATCGAGAAAAAGCAGCCTCACTCTGCAGTACCAGATACTATTTTAAATAAATATTCGCATTTCCTTGTAAATTAGTTTTGGAAATATTCTTTCTTACCGAACTGCACTTCCCGCCTTATGAAATACCTTGCTTACTTTTTTATACTTATTAAAGCCCTGCCGGGTTATTCCCAGCAGAGCTTTATTAATGTTCCCTCATCAGAGATCACTCGTCATAAAAAAGTGTTTTTTCAACAGCAGATAAATTTCAACGAACTTATCCAGTCAAACAGCAC
>JAYSYG010000576.1:0-3408 GCA_043716685.1 Sphingobacteriaceae bacterium
TTTTTAATCAGCCTGGTTAAACCTCCTGTAACTGTTATTCCGCTCTTACAGCAAAAACGGATCAACTCAAAAGAGCGCTGATCTGCTTTCAGGCGGTTCATTTTTCGCCCCTTTGAGAAAGTTGCCAAAGCAATTAATTCTCCTTCATAATACAAGCCATAATTATAAGCACTCTGCGTGGAATTCATGATATGGTAGGTTTCAAGAAACTCTATGGCTGCAATTTTATCTACCCTTTTTATTTCGCAACTTCTTGCGTAGATGGTTTTATTCAATTTTAATTTCGATAAAATAATAGCTTCTACTTTTTCGGGGTCGCGTATTAATTGATCCAAATGGATGATTGCATCATTTTTACAATTATTAAAATCTTCTGTAGCAATGCAAACGGATATTTTTTTATTTTCATAACTAAAGATCAATATTTCCTTTTCTAACTGCGCTTTAACAGAATGTTTTTCTAATAATTTTATTAAAGATATGTAAGATTTATTTTTCAACAGTTATCCGGCATAATCAGACAGTAGCCATCACGCTATAGGTGTTGTAATATTTTTGACTTTTTAGCCGTACTTTTTTTCGTTTTGTTTTGTCTTGCGTGACTTTAAAAAACCACTCAATTCTTAATCGTTCATTTTTTTTAAAGTTTATCATAGCTTAAGCCATAATCGCTCGTTTAATGCTCAAACTCTATTTGGTACATGTTCTTCCACAATTTTCCTGTAACAAATATTCTATCTGAAATGGAATCAAATGCAATACCATTTAATACTTCTGCACCCAAAGATTTTTCTCTTGCTTTACATACCAAAGGATATAAGTCGAGTATTCCTGTGACCTCGCCATTGGACGGATTTATTTTTACGATATAATTTTTAAAATAAACATTGGCATAAATATAACCTTTGATAAATTCCAATTCGTTTAAATTATTATAAGGCACCTCAAGCGTTTTAATTAACTTAAAATCAGTTGGGTCTAAATAACTCAATTTGTTTGTTCCGTCACTCATAATAAGATAAGTGCCATCGGTAGTTAGTCCCCAGCCCTCTTTGTTTGCGAAACTAAATTTTCCAAGCAGCTTATAGGTTTTTGCGTCATAAATAAATCCGATTTGATTCAGATAGGTGAGCTGGTAAATTTTATTTTTCAATACTACAATTCCTTCTCCAAAATAGTTATCCCTGTCTAACTCTCCTTTAATATCAATTTTTCCGCTTAAGGTGTCAAGAATTCCAAAAACGGATCTGGTTTGCTTCATGCCTTTCGGGGAACCTGTGCTTTCAATTATTTTTTTATCGTGAACAATTAATCCTTGTGTATAAGAAGTTGTGTCGTGTGGAAATGTTTTAACGACGGAATAGTCGAGTGTTGGGATTTCTATACCCGTGGCAGGGGCTTTAGTTTTGTCTTCGGAAGTGTTAGTATTGTTAGTGCAACCGATTAAGATAGCAGAGAGCAAAATACTTATTAAAAAATGTTTCATTGAGAGTGTTTCTATAAAGGGCTTTATCGGATAATTACCGGATTTTTTATTTCTATGAGCTTAACAAAGTTAATCAATTAAGGCATCTTAAATAAACGAATTATTAGCAGGTATAAGCGCCAGGGACACGCAGGGGTAGTTCTTTTCGGCCTTTTCGTCCGAAAAAACCGAAGCGAAGCGTAGCCCGTAGAGGCCCGCCCGGGCGCCCAAAAAAGAAAAAATAACTTTTGAGACTTGAATTAAACTTGATTCATTTTCGATCTCATACACGACTAAATAAAAAATCCATCCGTAATATTACAGATGGATCCTTTTTAAGTCATTTGTATTAAGCATTAACAGGAGTCATCGCCTTTTTAACGCAGCTTGAAATCTTAGCAGCCATTTCGGTCATGTATTCTTCTGTCCACGCACACTTAACTCCAAAGGAAATTAAACGGCCAATTACTTCCTGCGTTTTAGGAAGGTTCAGGTTGTTGTAATCCTGTGGCGCACCTAATACATGAATCGGTAATTTGGAAGCTGTTTTTAATCCTTTAATATGGTCCCATTGATTAATGAAATGGTACATGTTCTTAAACCAATAGTCAAAACCGGCAACTCCGGCTTTATTAAATTCGTCCACCACACGTTGTGCGATTTCGGTGCTTGGCATTAAAATGTTTAAAAAGGTAGCAGAGTCACCACTTTCATCGCCTAATTTCGCAAACCCAATTCCTTCGGTTTTGGATAATTTATCCTGTATGAATTTTTTGTGCTTACGATTAGTTGCGAGAATTTGCGGTACTTTCCGTGTTTGCGCCGCACCCACAGCAGCATGCAATTCGCTGATGCGGAAATTAAATCCGATGATGGGATGATTTTCCATACCCCGCTTGTCTCCTACGTGATCGTGACCATGGTCGCAGAAACTATCTGCCAATTTATACGTGTTTTCGTCGTTCGTTACAAAAATTCCGCCTTCGCCCGCCGTAGCAATTTTAAAAAAGTCGAAGGAATAAGCGCCGGCCTTACCAAATAAGCCTGTATAGGTTCCCTTGTAAGATGAGGCAAAAGCTTGCCCTGCATCTTCTACAAGAATAAGATTATGTTGCTTTACAACGGTCATGATCTCATCCATGTTAGCATTACCGCCACACATGTGCACAAGACATACCGCTTTTGTTTTAGGAGTGATGGCGTTTTTTATTCCTTCAGCACTCAGGCAAAGTGTTTCATCCACTTCAGCAAAAACAGGAAGTCCGCCTAAGAATAAAATCGCTTCAATCGTTGCAATATAGGTAAAGGGAGGGCAGATGACCTCATCGCCTGTACCAATTCCCGATGCGGTAAGCGCAGCCATAATGGCCGCAGAACCATTGGAAACAGCCAAGGCATATTTTGCATGTGTGATCTTTTTTGCTTCCGCTTCAAAATCTTTTGCTTTCCAGATGTTATTGCGTTGCGCATCGTGGTTATAACGGAACATGATCCCTGTTGACAATACATCTTCAATTTCTTTGCGCTCTTCTGCGCCAAATAACTCTGTTCCTGGCATAATTAGATTTTTTAGTAGGTTTAAAGTTAAGGTTTATTGAGGGTTTCCCAAAAAAAGCTTTTCGGGGATTTAATCTTCAGAGTTCGGATCACAGCGGGATCACAGTATTAATTCGGGAAGTAATAGAAATTATTCTCCGTTTCAAGCACACCAAAATTAACGGATACCAACTTTCCATTCTCGAAATAACAGTCTAGTCCGGCTTCATCAAAGCTGATCCGTTTTTCGCCCCATTTATGCACTTCAGAATCGCTAAGATCATAGCCGTTTTTTTTCATCAGGTCGACAATCTCCTTCTCTTTTAAGGAAAAGATCCTTAGCCCGAACAAAAGGGAGTCTTTGTTGTCAATTTCCACGCTGCAAAAGGATTGGTCTTTATTTGTAT
>JAYSYG010000577.1:0-3405 GCA_043716685.1 Sphingobacteriaceae bacterium
GGTTTCAAAATGCATCTGATAAATCATGCCGCGAGGAATGATCAGGTAATCGCCATACTCAAAATCAATGTTACCCATCATCGTTTTTAAGGTGCCTTTCCCTTTGTGAATAAAAAGCATTTCATCGGAATCTGCATTTTTATAAAAATAATCCGTCTGGCTTTTTGTGGGCGCAGCCAGGCCAATGGCGCAATCTGAGTTAATTAGAAGCGTTTTCCTGCTATCTAAAAAATCAGCGGTAGGTTTTATTTCAAACCCTTTTAAAAGCAGGGCTTTAATGTTTTTCCCTATCGCTATTTTTGGTTCTACAGAATAACTTTTTAAAATTTCCTTTACCTGCGTTGGGCGGTGAACATGGTACAACAAAGAAGACATCCCGTGAAATCCTTCGGTGCCAAACAATTGTTCGTAATAAAAATTATCTTTTTTATCCTTAAAAACTGTATGTCTTTTTTGCGGGATCTCTCCGAGTTTGTGATAAATAGGCATTTTGTAACGGTTTAAATTTTCTTTGCTTTTACGTGAAGGGTCTGCGAGGTTTTTAGTTTTTGATCTCCGGAAGCACCGGTGCCTGTTATAAGCACTGCACTTATTTTAAATTGGATCTTATCCTTAAAAATATACTCTTTAATATTAACATCGCCCAAATCACAATCCAAAGAAGAAATATTCTGTGGGATATTTGTTTTTGTTGCAACCAAAACATCAACAAGATCAGACGTTTTAAGATATATGGAAAGCGATTTTAAATAATTTAAATTACCATTAGGGTTTGAAATATTAAACTTAGTCATTTTGATTTCAGAAATAAGATCCTTTGTTGTTGATTCAGATGAAAACTTGCTTGCCGATGCCGTAGAAATATCAGGCGTATTAAACTCGATTGGCTGAGTTGTGCTTGTAGACATACCACTGGGAGGGGTAAGTGTAGTGGAAGGAATTGTAAACTCTGTTGAATAACTCATGTCAAACTCTGTGGCTTTGTTTACATTGTCTTTGGTTTTCTGGCAGGAGGTGATTCCTGCAATTACCAGGACAACGAATAGTAATGTTGCTGTTTTTTTCATGTGTGTGTTTTTAATGGTGAAGGCTGCCGGAAATTATCGGTATCTATTCCTCACCTGGTTTAGTTTAGTATAAAGTGTCAATCCCTGGGGGCCGCTTTGCACATTATTAATTTATTTTAAAGATAAGTTATTTTTTAATATCTCCTTTAAATTAGGGCGCAGGCGGCTTTTGTAAACAGATAAGCATTCCGGACCGTTCTTTACCCTTCCTTTTCTTAGCTCACGCTGCTCTTCAACAGGCAAGGCGGCAATCCTTACACATTCCGGGATGCAACAGCCGTTCATTTTTTCAGCACAATCGGCACATTGTATAAACAAAAGGTGACAATCATCGTTCTTACAATTCACATGGATATCACAGGGCTGGCCGCACTGATGGCACTCTGACAAAATATCTTCTGTGATCCTCTCTCCAATCCTTTCATCAAACACAAAATTCATGCCCCTAAATTTGCTTTCCAGCTTCTGCTCTTTTATTTCCTGCGCGTACTGAATTATTCCGCCTTTCAGGTGATGTACATCCTTAAATCCCTTGTGTTTAAAATATGCACTAGCTTTCTCACAACGAATACCACCCGTGCAATACATTACAATTTTTTTATCCTCCTGCCCTTTTAAGTGATCTATAACCAAAGGCAATTCCTCTCTGAATGTGTCAGCGTCGGGGCAAAAAGCGCGGTCAAATCTCCCAACCTCACTCTCATAATGGTTGCGCATATCAATCACGATGGTTGCTTTGTCCTCAACCGCTTTATTAAATTCTTCAGCATTCAGGTAAGTACCGGTATTTGCCGGATCAAAACTTTCATCATTAATCCCATCTGCAACAATTTTATCACGCACCTTAACGATCAGCTTATAAAAGGATTTTCCATTGCCGTCAACAGCATGTTTAAATGGCACATCTTTAAAGTAAGGAAGATTGTACACCTGATTCACAAAGGCTTCCCAGTTATCCTCTGGCACGCTCATCTGTGCGTTTATCCCTTCTTTTGCGAGATAGATGCGGCCAAAACAATTTAATTCACTCCACACTTTGTAAAGTTCGTCTCTTAACTGATCTGGTTCGTGGATACTCACATACCTATAAAACGAAATTGTTTTACGTTTGATACTTTCTTCTTTTAAACGCTGTTTTAAAACGTTTTTATCGGTTCTGTTTGATAATAGTTTCATAATAATAGATATAATTGCAGGTTATACTATCTGATGTTTTTGTTTTTATTCAGGACAGATTTTCCAGATCGTTCAAGTCCTTATTTCTGCCACTTTGCTTTTTATTTTCTTTCAAGAGGCTCAGATTAATTATTTTTACTTTAATGTTTTCAATCTCTGTATCAATAGCCTGATCATACACTGCAATGCTTCCTGCAAGAATGAACTGTTCTATCCATTTTTGGATAATTATTTAACTTAAAATTGTAAGCAACACTTTGTAGGTAATTAAAAACATCACAGAGTTCCTGAAATGAAAGCCCTTTATAGTTTTCACTTTCAGACGTTTGGTCCTTAAAATTATAGGCTTTATATGCAGTTCTATCAAGCTTCATGGTTATGATTTACAAATAACTCATTTTCAAATCAGCGCATTTTTAATTACGTTTGTAAAGATACAAAATTGTTCTAAAACACTAGCTGATAAAAGTCATGGCCAATACGCAGGAAAAGGTATTAATAATAGGTGCCGGAGGGCAAATAGGAGTAGAATTAACCGAAAATTTATCAGGAATCTACGGTGCAGAAAATGTGGTGCCAACAGATCTCAAAATATCAGAGGCTTTTAAAGCGAATCCTTTCGAACAAATGGATGCCCTGGATAAGGATGCCCTTTTTAGCATTGTAAAAAAACATAAAATTACGCAGGTATATCACCTCGCCGCTTTATTATCTGCCACTGGCGAGCAAAAGCCCATGTCGGCCTGGAAACTGAACATGGAAAGCCTTTTCCACGTGCTTGACCTTGCAAAAGAAAAACACATTAAACAAATTTACTGGCCAAGCTCTATTGCGGTTTTTGGTCCTACAACTCCGCGTGAAAATACTCCACAATATACTGTGATGGAGCCTTCAACAATATACGGCATCAGCAAACAAGCCGGTGAGCGCTGGTGCGAATGGTACTTTAAAAAACATGAAGTTGATGTAAGAAGTCTGCGTTATCCGGGTTTAATTGGCTGGAAAAGCGCTCCGGGTGGAGGAACAACCGATTACGCCGTTCATATTTTTCACGAAGCTTTAAAAAAAGGCTCCTACGAATGCTTCTTGGCTGAGAACACTTCACTGCCTATGATGCACATGGAAGATGCAATTCGTGCCACCATTGAAATTATGCATGCAC
>JAYSYG010000578.1:0-3403 GCA_043716685.1 Sphingobacteriaceae bacterium
TCGTTTAATGCCACTTCATTTTTAGGATTAAGCTTGATTGCTTTTTTCAGATAATAAAGCGCATCATCCGGCTTGTCTTCATTCAGAAACTCTACGCCCAAAGCAACGTACACTTCGTCTTTTTGTTCTGCCAGAGGAATTGCATTTTTGAAATTTTCAATCGCCTGCTCGCCAAGGCCCATCTGACTGTAAATATAACCACGGGCCATGTAAAGCTCAAAGTTATTACGTTCAATTTGCTCCACTTCGTTTAAAATGGCAAGCGCTTCGTAAGTATAATGCTGGCTTGAAAGAAACTGGGCATAACGGATCTTGATAATGGTTGAAAACGGGTAGCGTTCCAATCCATAATCTATGGCTTTTTTAGCCATCTCATAATTCACCCATTGAAGATAATAATCAATTATCTCCTCTATGTCATCCGCATCAAAAAAATGAACCTGGCCAGTGGCCAGCATATCTTCGAAAAGTCTTAAATTCTCTTCAAATTCCTTGTCATTCAATCCATCAGCATCATCGTCATACTCACTCATACTCTTAAATACTAATCCTTAAAATTACGCTAATAATTTCAGCAAAAAAGGTTGATTTTATTAAAATTTTTTTATAACAAAAAAGCCTCCCTTTTAACAAAAGAAGGCTTTGAAAACAAAGTGTACTATTCTACGATTAAGCTAAAACCGAACGTGAAATAACAATCCTCTGCACCTCGCTCGTACCCTCATAGATCTGGGTAATTTTGGCATCGCGCATTAACCGTTCTACATGGTATTCTTTTACATAACCGTAACCTCCGTGAATCTGAACGGCTTCTGTAGTAACCCACATGGCTGTTTCGCTTGCAAATACCTTGGCCATAGCGCTTTCCTTATCTAAAGGCAAATGCTGATCTTTTAACCAGGCAGAACGGAAGATCAATAAGCGGGAAGCTTCGATCTTTGTAGCCATATCGGCTAATTTAAACTGGATTGCCTGGTGCTGACTGATCTCTTTTCCAAACGCTTTGCGTTCTTTAGAATAAGCCAGAGCCAACTCATAAGCGCCGCTGGCAATTCCTAGAGCTTGAGAAGCAATACCAATACGGCCTCCGCTTAAGGTTTTCATGGCAAATTTAAATCCAAAGCCATCTTCGCCAATACGGTTTGCCTTTGGCACTTTTACATTATCAAACATCAGGGAGTGTGTGTCGCTCGCACGGATCCCCATTTTATTTTCTTTTGGTCCCACTGTAAATCCGGGCATATCTTTTTCCACGATCAAGGCATTGATACCACGGTGACCCGCTTCTACATTTGTCTGAGCGATCACTAAATATGTTGAGGCACTGTTGCCATTAGTGATCCAGTTTTTTGTACCGTTTAACAGGTAATGGTCTCCCATATCTTTTGCAGTAGTTCTTTGGGAAGTCGCGTCACTTCCGGCTTCCGGTTCACTTAAACAAAATGCGCCTATTTTTTCTCCTTTAGCCAAAGGCACCAAGTATTTTTGTTTTTGTTCTTCATTTCCAAATGTTTCGAGTCCCCAGCAAACCAGGGAATTGTTTACGCTCATTACTACACTGCACGAAGCATCTATCTTCGAAATTTCTTCCATAGCAAGCACGTAAGAAACAGCATCCATGCCGCCACCGCCGTATTTTGGGTCTACCATCATGCCCATAAAACCCAGTTCACCCATTTTTTTGATTTGTTCGGTCGGAAATTTCTGATGCTCATCACGTTCAATGACTCCTGGCTTTAATTCATTCTGCGCAAACTCACGGGCCGCTTTTTGAATCATTAAATGTTCTTCAGATAGATCGAAATGCATGAGGATAAATTTTAAGGTTTATATTATTTTTGTAACCTTGCAAATATAATGGTATAGTACCATAGCTGCAATTAAAAGGGAATTTATTTTGACTGAAAAAACACAGGACAGATTGGTTGTTTTAGGGCTGATGAGCGGTACTTCGCTCGACGGGCTTGATCTAGCTTTATGCGCGTTTGACAAAGCTGAAGGCAGGTATTCTTATAAGATTCTGGCAGCCAAAACCATAGAATATTCCTTGCTCTGGAAAAAAAGGCTCACGCAGGTGAAAGACGCAACGGCCGAAGACTATTTTGCGCTAAATGCTGCTTATGGAAAGTATATGGCTGAGGAGATTATGGTGTTCCTGAAAGCTGCGGATATTAAACCGGATATAATTGCTTCGCATGGTCATACGGTGTTTCACCAGCCAAAATCAGGTTTTACGACACAGCTTGGCTGTGGCGCTACAATCGCAGCTCATACTGGAATTTCAACGGTTTGTGATTTCAGAAGCCTGGATGTGGCGCTGAATGGTCAGGGAGCGCCCCTTGTCCCAATTGGAGACACGCTTTTATTTGGTGAGTATGAGGCCTGCCTGAATATTGGAGGAATAGCAAATATTTCATTTGATGACGAGGAGGGAGGAAGAATTGCTTACGATGTTTGTGAAGCGAATATGCTGTTAAACCTTTTAGCGGAACGTTCTGGTAAGTTGTTTGACAAAGGTGGGGAGATAGCAAGATCGGGAAAAATTAACGAACGCCTTTTAAAGCAGCTGGATAATCAGGACTACTATTCTAAAAAGGGAGCCAAATCGATCGGCAGAGAATGGTTTGAAGAAAATATAGAAAACTTATTGGATGAAAAAGAAAATGTGAATGATTTACTGGCAACCAGTACCGTGCATATTGCAGGAATTATTGCTGCTGAACTGAACCGGCTTAAACTAAAAAAAATTCTGATAACCGGGGGAGGAGCCTTTAATACTTTTTTAATAGAGCAGATCCGTTTAAAAACTATCTGTGAAGTCATACTTCCGAACGACAAAATAATTAATTTTAAAGAGGCCTTGATCTTTGCATTCCTGGGTTATTTGAGAGTAAATTCTACTACAAATACTCTAAGTTCTGTTACGGGTTCCAGCAGGGATAGTATTGGAGGAGCGTTTTATCTTGCCTGATTAAATCGTTTTTTGATTTCACGAATTTTCAGATAAGTAGGTTAAAGTGATTGAAGAGTCATATTTTTTTATATCTTAGATTAAACTTTAACCCATTCAATATGAAAAAAATCTACCAACTACTTTGTATTATTTTAGCCTGCTTATTTTCCGAAAAATCTTTTTCGCAATGCGCGACACCTTCAACTGTGCCTTATTACGAAGGGTTTTCGGGTATTGCCGTCAATAATCAACTCCCTCCTTGCTGGGTAATAAGTAATACTGCAACCTGTCTGACTTTTACTGCAAACAGTTCAGCAAACTATGCGCTTTTTTATTACACACCCGCAGGCGCAAGTCACTTTTACTCAAATGCAATTCTGCTTAAAGCTGGGGTTGTATATTCCACCTCTGTATGGTATAAGGTGACTACAAATTCAAATATAACCTGGA
>JAYSYG010000579.1:0-10242 GCA_043716685.1 Sphingobacteriaceae bacterium
GCCAATCTTAGAGGTGTCACTGATGTTAAATTCTTCCTTTTTAGACTGGAAAAATTGTTCTCCTAATAACGTTACTCCCCAGAAAATAAATGTGATCCGGTTTTAGAAAAACGAACCAGCTGAGCATTCGGTATAAACCGTATTTTTATACCGTTTTAAATCAAAAAATTCAAATGAACCAACCACTGCCCCCAAAAAAATGGAAGTTTGCGCTTTTAGTATGGTGTTTTATTTACCCTGCTATTACGCTCTTATCCTTAACAGTGCTACCTTTAATGCTTGATTTTCCGGGACCTGTGCGTACGCTTGTGATCAGCCTTATACTTGTTCCTGTTATGGCGTTTTTTTATATTCCTTATATTAACAGGCGTTTTTTCGATTGGTTAAGGAAATAGAACAGTTTGAAGTTGTCCCAGCATCCATTAATTTTTAACGCTCATTTGTGTTGCGTCGAAATTAGAGGCATGAAGCCTTTGTCTCACGAATATAGAGTAACCCTTATTCTGATCAAAATTCCCAATTTTGCTATCGTAAGAGATCATGGCGATTGGTAATTCCAGGGCTTCATTGTCCATACGCATTGCTTCTTCAACCTTAATAAAATCGGTTTCAAAATAAAAGCTGTAAGAACCGTTGCCGGCTTTAGTTCCTTTAATGTTAGTATTTATACAGATATACCTTGGAATAAATCCTTTTTTTGAAATTTTAAGAACGTAAGGCGAATTTTTTTTCAAAAGAAATGTAACCGGCATATTGTTTTTAACATTAATGGAAGTTAATGTAGAATCAAAATAGAGAACTTCTAGTGTGTAGTTACCCTTCACTTCTTTGTTTTCAACGACTATCGTGCCTTCAATTTGCACATAAGAAGCTGTGTCATTACCTGTTTTAAAAGGAATTTTCTTTGAAGAAGAATAAGCATTGGTAAATGAAATGCTTAATAATCCGATTAAAATTACTTTGGCGATTAAATGTGAGATAGAGTTCATGGCGTTTTAGTTTATACATCAAAGTTCTTACAAAGAAAGCCCGAAAGAAATCTTAAGATGAAAATGAACATACACATGTAAGATTTTCAATAAATTATATCAAAAACAATTTCCTCCCATTTTAAGCCTGATAATACACTCTGTTTACCTCTATAAACAAGTATTTACCTCTTTTTAATATATAGAATTAAACTAAGTTGTTAATTTGAGGTTTAAGTAGTGCTCTTCCCGAATGTTCTTTGTAGCATTACAAACAGTTTATATAAATTAAACAACAATAAGAATGAAAAAGTTAATTTTTAAAGGCATCAGTGTTTTGAGTATAACGCTTTCTTCACTGGCAGTAGCGCAAGTACCTCTGGCGGACTTTACAATCAGTCCTAACCCAGTGTGTTCAGGGTCCTTAAATGTTGTGCAGGTTACGGATAATTCGTCCAACTCTCCGACCAGTTGGTCGTATACAATAACGGGAGGAGGCCCTAACAGTACAATGAATACTGCACAAAATCCGGCATTGAGTTTTAACATGCCGGGAACTTATAGTATAACACTTGTGGCAACGAACGGTTCGGGCCCGAGCTTGCCTGTTACACATACTTTGCTGGTGCTTGCTTCGCCAAATGGAATAATTAATCCTGGATCCCAAACAACCTGCCTTGGCGGAAACCCAATCACAATGTCTGTGCTTACCGGCGGCCCCGGTGGCACGTCCCTCACATTTAGCTGGTCAACCGGTGCAACTACATCTTCCATTAGTGTTTCTCCTTCGGTTACAACTACGTATTCCTGCATCATCACTTCCACAAATGGTTGTTTAACGGAAAGAACGGCCACTGTTGCCATTGGTCAGCCTACAATTAGTATCGTCAGCAATCCCGTGAATATTTGCCCGGGAAGCGCCAGCACAATAACTGCAACAGGAACCACACCAGGTCCGTTCACCTACTCCTGGTCAACCGGGGCAACTACACGTACAATTTCGACAACTACAACTGGTATTTATACGGTAACAGTAACAAATGGCAATGGCTGCACTGCAACTCAAACCTATTCAATAGGAACATCAACAACTTTATCGCTTACTGCCAGTTCGACACCAAGTATCCTATGCGCGGGCAATACTGCTACGCTTCATGTTACGGGAGGCTCTACCTACAGCTGGAGCGCGGGTGCAGCAACACAGAATTCAAGTGTAAATCCGGTAGCGAATACTGTTTATACGGTTACGGGCCAGATAGGGACCTGCACCGGCACAACGACGATAGCACTGAATGTTAATGTTACACCTACAATTATAGCTAGTTCCAATTCGCCCACATTGTGTCTCGGAAACTTTGTAATCTTAAACGCAAGCGGAGCAACCACCTATACCTGGTTGCCTTCAACCGTTTCGCAAAGCACGTCGGTATCTCCCTCTGTAAACACAACGTATACCGTGCGTGGAAATAATCCAGGCTGCCCGAACCGCTTCGCCACCATTTCAATTTCTGTCTCACCTAATCCTGTTATGACCGTTACAAGCTCATCGAGCATGGTTTGTACGGGAGAAGTGGTTGCACTGGCTGCAAGCGGCGCCGTTAACTATACGTGGACCGGTACAACAGGCAATACAGGTATTGTGCTTGTTACACCAACCGCAACCACAATTTATACTGTTACCGGGAGCAATAGCTCTAATTGCACTGCAATGGTAAGTGTTACGCAAAACGTAAATGCATGCCTGGGAATAAATAAAGAACAGGCGGAAAATTTAAGCCTTTTTGTATTTCCAAATCCTTCCGGCGGAGATGTTATCATCCAATCCGTATCAACTATTAATGTATCCGTAATAAGCCAGTCAGGACAATTAATAAATACTTTTTCCCTTGATGAAATCAATGGGCGGTCACAAAACGTGTCTGACCTTGCGGACGGTTTGTATTTTATTACGGGGCAGAATAAAAACGGTCTTGTAAGACAAAAAATAGTTATTCTCAAATAAGCAAGACAGCATAAGCCTAAGTAATTCATTAGAAACACCAGGCTTGGAATTAAAATCTACATTTATTGTTTCTAAATTATAAGAACAATGGAAGTAAAACATGACAAAAAGCATAATAATGGAGTTTTCTACATGGAAGAAAACGGGCAGCGCATTGCAACCCTGACTTATTTTTCTGAAAATGAAAATCAATTTACGATCGAACATACAGTTGTAGCTCCTGGCAATGAAGGAAAAGGTCTGGGCAAACAACTGGTAGATGCAGTAGTTGCTTTTGCCAGGGAAAACGGGTTTAAGATCGTACCTCAATGTCCTTACGCCAGGAAAGTGATGGAAAGATCAGATACCTATAAGGATGTTTTGGCATAAATATTTTAAGAAGTCACCGCTTATACACCATCCCTTGTTTGTTGTATTTCAGGCAGAGTCATACTTATAATACGTTCAATTCATTTTAATATGTCCCGGAATACTGTTAAAAAATTTTCGTGGAAATTTAGTCCGCATTATTTCTGGATTTTAAGGAAGAAAAGCACTATATTGTATTTTTAAATTTACAAAACACATGAAAAAAACAGTCGGTTCACTATGTCTCTTTTTTCTTTCTCAAATTGTATTTGGGCAAGTTAATTCTAAACTCGCTCCTTATGCGGAAGATGTTTTCTACACGGCAGACAAAAAGCTAAATTTTATCAGTTTTAAAGCTGATCAACGTCTAAGTGAATCAGAAATTCCGGCATTTATTAACGCAATGGTGTTTGATAATGGTGTGAACGAGGTATCGCTTCAAAAAACAGAAAGAGATGCGCTTGGCTTTACACATTTAAAGTTCAATATTCTTCAAAACGGTGTCCTTCTTGCGAATAAAGTAATTATGGTGCATTGCAACAACGGGAAATTAATTTCACTCAACGGTGATGTTTACCCAATGCCCGAGGCGGAAAATAGCTTCTCGATAAATGAGAAACAAGCCCTTGCTTTGGCTTTGGTCAAAGTGAATGCAAAAAAATATAAATGGGAAAATAAGGCAGAAGAGAAGCACATGAAGGAAGCTCTTAATGAGCCTGCATTTAGTTATTATCCAAATGCAGTGAAAGTTGTTTTTGAAAAAGACGGTAAATTTTACAAGGCTTACCGGTTTAATATTTATGCAGAAGAGCCACTTTACCGGGCCAATGTTTTTGTTGATGCTAGCAGTGGAAAAATTCTTGAGGAACAAAATCTTATTTGTACGGCTGATGTTCCGGCAATTGGTTCTACCAAGTATAGCGGAAGCCAGGGATTCACAGCTGATTATACCGGATCATATTACCGTTTAAGGGAGACACAAAGGGGAAACGGGATTGAAACATATAATATGCACAACGGCAGCAACTACCTTGCTGCTACAGATTTTACTAACGCAAGTTCAAATTGGACAACTACCGGTGTTGATCAGGCGGCTACCGATGCACATTGGGGTGCTGAAAAAACCTACGATTATTATTTTACCCAGCACAGCAGGAATAGTATAAATAATAACGGCTTCAAGTTACTCAGCTATGTACATTACCAGACAAATTATACAAACGCTTTTTGGGACGGGCAACGCATGACGTATGGAGATGGTAACGGGGGATCTTTCAAAATCTTTACAGCTCTCGATGTATGCGGTCATGAGATTACACATGGCCTAACATCCAACACAGGTAATTTGACATACAGCAATGAGTCAGGCGCGTTAAATGAAAGCTTTTCCGATATTTTTGGTACTTCCATTGAAAATTATGGAAGGCCAGGGAACTGGAACTGGAAAATAGGGGAAGATCTTACAAATGGTAGCGGCCTGAGAAGTATGTCGAATCCAAATTCCTACGGGGATCCGGACTGTTATGGCGGAACAAATTACTATACCGGTACTGCAGATAATGGTGGAGTGCATACAAACAGTGGCGTAAGCAATTTTTGGTTTTATTTACTCACCTCCGGAGGCTCCGGAACAAATGATCTTTCCAACGCCTATTCTGTAACTGGTCTTGGAATAACCAATGCTGCTAAAATTGCATTCAGGGCGTTAACCGTTTATTTTACTCCTTCAACAAATTTTGCAAACGCGCGCCTTTTAACGATACAGGCTGCTAAAGATCTTTTTGGCAGTTGTAGCAACGAAGTAATACAGACAACACGCGCCTGGTATGCTGTAGGTGTTGGGGCTAATTATATTGCCGGAACTGTAGGTCCTAATTTTACTTCCAACATAACAAATTTCTGTTCTACCCCGGCTAATGTTAGTTTTACAAATATCACTTCAAACGGTTTAAGCTACGCCTGGAATTTCGGTGACGGCAGTACAGCTACTTCTACAAATGCTGTACATACGTATACTGCTGTTGGTGTATATGCTGTGAAGCTCAAAGCCGTAGGATGTGCCAGTGCCATCGATAGTATTACAAAAAACGCTTTTATAGTTGTAAACCCACCCGTGAGCAATCCGGTTGTTTCAGGCAATGCCGCCTGTGAAAACTATCCCGCAGTATTAAACGGTACAGGAAGCGCAACACTTAAATGGTACGATAGTCAAACTGGTGGTTTAGAGCTTGCAAATGGAAATGTGTTTACAACGCCGAATCTTACAGCAACAACTACGTATTATGCAGCCAACACTATTACCCTTGCACCTGTGTTTGGAGGAATTGCTTCGGGTACTTCTGGTGGAGGATTTTCAAATATAAATACCAACTATATTATTTTTGATGTATTGCAGAACAGTGTATTAAATTCAGTTGTCGTTTATTGCCAGACACCGGGCATAAAGGAGATCCAGATGCGGAGTTCGACCAATGTTGTTATATATACCACAACAGTGACTATTACTACAGGCTCTAATGTGATTGCTTTGAACTACAACCTTGCACCGGGAACCAATTACCGCCTGGGATTAAGCAGTACATCCGGAACCGGTCTTTACAGAACAACCACCGGAGTTGCTTATCCATACAATGTGGCAGGTTGTGTTAACATGACAAGTTCAAGTGCCGGCAATGGTGCGTATTATTATTTCTATAACTGGCAGATCTCAAGACCGGAATGTGCAAGTGCGAGAATTCCTGTAGTCGCTTCAATGAACCCTTTGCCGGTTTTGAGCATGAATACACCAGTAAATCCGATCTGTACGGACGATGTGATCAATCTCCAGGGAACACCTGCGGGAGGTTCGTATATGGGAACTAATGTGAGTGGACCCTTGTTTAATGCTAACGCTTCAGGGCCAGGAACATATACCGTTTCTTATATGTTTACCGATGCAAACACCTGTTCGAATACACTTGATGCCACATTAGTTGTAACAGAATGTACAGGAATTACACATGCAGGTAGTCTTAATAGTTCTGTTTTAATTTATCCAAATCCGGCTAAAGATAACCTCGTTGTTAGTAATACGACCGGTAGTGGCAAGATGAATATTACAGACGCATCAGGCCGTTTGATGTTGGCAAAAGATCTCACTTCAACGGAAGAAAAAATAGAGTTGAACGTCCTTGCTAAGGGCATGTATATTATCACTATCATGGATGGCTCAGGTAAAACCATCAAAACAATGAAACTGATCAAGGAATAAAGGTTACTTCTCGATATGCTTCTTCCGCAAAAAGCGGAATCTACTACTCGAAGTGACACGACAAGTAGATTACCTCAAAAATTGAATGATCTTTCTGAATGGCTTTAAGTATAGGGTGTAAAACCTTGGCTTAAGGCCATTTATTTCCCAGGCTTTACGGTCTTCAAGATTAGCATTTACGCGGTTCTTAACGGTTATGTTGCTTTTGCCACCGACACGCATTTTAACTGTGTATTCGGGCATATAGGAAATGCTGATGTTATTTTTGTGAATGAACCGCAGCATTAATTCGTAGTCAGCAGCGCTTTTAAAATCCAGGTTAAATTTCCCCAGTTTTTTATAGATCTCTTTTTTTACAAAAAAAGTAGGGTGCGGGGGCATCCAGCCATTAATAAAAGATCCTGAACTATATTCACCGCTTTTCCATTTACGGATTATTTTATCGGTACTTGTTTTATCCACATAATACAAATCGCTGTAAACGGAGTCGGAGTTGTTTTTTAAAAAGGTGTCTGCGTACTTTTGAATGACCTGGTTGTCAATATAAAAATCATCTGAATGCAAAATACCTATCACATCACCTGTTGCCAGCTCTATTCCTTTGTTGAGTGCGTCATAGAGGCCATCATCTTTTTCTGAAAGAAACTTCGCAATGCTGTTTTTGTACTTATCTACAATCTTTAATGTATCATCGCTTGATTTTCCATCCACAATAATATACTCTATATTCTTATACGTCTGATCTATTACAGAACGTATAGTTTGCTCAATAGTTGAAGCAGAATTAAATGTGATGGTTATAATTGAAATTTTCAAATCGTATTTTGTAAGGTAATTACCAGGTCGTTTAAGGATCTGAAATTAAAATCTATTTTAGGATCCTCTCTTTTTTCATCCGAAATATAAATGGTTTTCATGCCTGCATTCTTTCCGAATTCCATGTCACTCATGCTGTCGCCGATAATGATACTTTTTTTAAAATCTATTTCCGGAAAGTCCTGTTGAGCGTTTAAAGCCATACCAATTCCCGGTTTACGGGTAGGGTGGTTTTCTGCTGTGAGGTGAGGTGAAAAATAGACCTTATCAATCTTTCCACCATGATAGGCAATTTCATAGAGCATGTTTTTATGGATCAACTCCAGGTCTTCTATTCTGTAGAGTCGTTTGCCAATACCCTGCTGGTTGGTAACTACAATCAACTTCCCAAACAACGTGGCAAGGTATTTAATAGCATCAATGCTTCCATCCAGGAATTCAAACTCTATCCAGTGTTTCACGTAATCGTTGTCCAGCTTTTTATTGATAACGCCATCACGGTCGAGAAAGAGTGTCCAGCTTTTATCTATATGTAAATTCTTTAAGGTCATGTTGCGCTCTTCTGTAATCTTCTGGTATGCCAATGTCAATGAAGTAGCCGTTAAATTCAAATCCTTTTATAACGAGACTGCTTAATTGTTTTTCAAAAAAATCTTTTTCAATACTAAAGTTAGTTCCAGCGGGAGTTTGTTTTAAATAAAGCGCCGTATTCAAAATATAAACACCTCCGTTTATTCTTCCTTCTTTTGGCTCAGTTGTTTTTTCTTTAAACGAAATAACCCTGTCGTTGGCATCTGTTTCAATCGTGCCATAGCGGGAAGAGTCACTTACTTTTCGCAAGGAAAGAGAAAACTGTGACGTTTCATTTGTATGCAACCTGAAAAAATCATGCAGGTTCACATCAAAAAAGGAATCGCCATTTAGAACTACTGCATAGTCGTCACTGCATTTTTCGAGTCCAAGCCTTATACCGCCGCCGGTTCCCATTGGTGCTGTTTCCACAACATAGGTTATTTCAAGATCATTGTACGCTGATTTATAATAGTCCTGTATTTTTTCAGCAAGATAACCAACTGAGAGAATTATTTTTTTTATGCCGTAATGTTTCAGATACTTAAGCTGATAATTTAAGAACGGCTCTCCGTTAACGGGCGCTATTGGTTTTGGCAGATCGCTTACGACGCTTTGTAAACGGGTGCCGAATCCTCCGGCAAGTATGATAGCGGTTTGGAGCATGACGAGTTACTTCTTAGGAAATAAACTCATTTCCACCATCTCGCAAATAGTGTGTCCCAAAAGCATGTGGCATTCCTGGATCCGCGGCGTGTCTTTGCTTGGAATGTTGATCAAATATTTGCAAAGATCTTTCATTTTTCCACCTGTTTCGCCTGTAAATCCAACGGTAATAATATCCATCTCGTTGGCTTTTTCAAATGCTTTTATCACGTTACCGCTGTTTCCGCTGGTGCTAAGGCCAAAGAGAACGTCTCCTTTCCTGCCCATGGCTTCTACCAGGCGACTGTAAATAATATCGTAACTATAATCATTCGCCACAGCGGTAATATAACTTGTATTTACATGCAGAGCTTCTGAAAACAAAGGCGGACGATCGTAATAAAACCTTCCGCTCAACTCCGCCGCCAGGTGCTGTGAGTCTGCGGCACTCCCGCCGTTTCCGCACCAGAGTACCTTTCCACCGTTCTTATAACATGTGCTGATGTCTCTAACAATAGCATCAACAGCATTTAATATAGGAGTGTTATTTAACAAAGAAGTTTTGAGATCTACTGAAGTCTGGATCTTTGATTTAATAAAATCTATCATGGTTTAAATTTATGTTTTTTTGAGGACAAATGAGTCAAGGCTGAGAAATTTGATTAAGTTTTGAGGCCTGCTAATTACTAATAACTGACTATTTTTTAAGTAGAAGTGAAGTTAAAGAATATCTGGTCAATTCTATGATTCCGCTACCCTCTTCTTATTTACACCGAAAGTTAGCAGGTTTTTGAAAAAAAAGCTGACTATCAGTTATACCAAACACTCAGGTGATTGTTTTTCCAAAACCCTGAGTTGTTTCGGTATATTTTATCATTTCGAAAAGTTAAATTATTTTCTTAGTGATTATAATTCACTAAATTTATACTACCTGTCCCAAAAATAAGTATCAATTTAAATCTTAAAACAATGCAAAAAAAAATCTGCTTATCGCTGTTTTTCACACTGCTTTTATGTGCAAAAATTAACGCCCAATCTAATGAGAATATTGAGAAAGCCTTTATTAAAGGGCAGATGGAAAACCCAACGCTTCCTTTCATAGAAATTACTAAAAGGGCACAAGCCTATTTTAATAGTATCGAGGAAGAAAACGAAGAGGAATTTAAAGAAACATATTTTTCCTGGGAGGAGTATTGGTCAACGAGATGTTATTATCCTGGTTGTCAGCCTGGAGGTGATGTGAAGGGTGCAAAACTAAAAATGCTAACCACAATTTTAAATTATACCCGGTGTACGGGTTCTGTTAATGGAGCAAGTTCCTGGGTTTCTGAAGGGCCGGCTGCGAATACTAACAGCTTGTGTAATTTGGGTTATGTGTCAGCCGTTGCATATGATAATGGTAACAATAATATAATCTATTCGGGAACCAATAGGTCTGGTATTTATAAAACAACCAATGGTGGCTCAACCTGGGCAAATCTTACTGATATTTTAAATATTTCCGGCCTAGGAATTAGCAATATTATTGTAAGCCCGGTAAATGCAAATAATGTTTTAGCTGCTGCAAATAATGGGGTTGGGGTCATTGAATCAACAGATGGTGGCTCTACATGGGCTATCAGTAATATTACAAGTGCAGCAGG
>JAYSYG010000580.1:0-3389 GCA_043716685.1 Sphingobacteriaceae bacterium
ATAATTGTATCTACACAGTTAAAGCTGTTTTTAACGATGAGCTGCGCCGAAAAAGTACCAACGTTAGAATACGTATGAGAAGGATTTAAAGCGCCTGAAGGAGTTGAATTGTCCCCGAAATTCCACGACCACGCTTTTAAAACACCCACACTTGTCAGATTAATGGATTGATCTTTAAAATCCGTGATCTGACCGAGACAAACGGAAGTAACAGAAAAATTCGCAAAGGGTTGGCTCTGAAAATTTACTTTAACAACATCTGATGTGCCCAGGCAAATACCATTATTGCTCGTGGTGAGTGTTAATGTAAGATATCCGGTTAAAACTTCTGAAGGGGTGCCTGTATAGGTGGCAGTAAGCGCACTGCTGGAAGGAGAATAGGTGCCAAAACCTCCTGACCAGAAAGCAGTGCTGGTAACTGTACCTGTTACATTTCCGTTCAAGCCCGCCCGCGGATCATTTATACAGGAGTTAACGTCCCCACCGGCATTGGCATAAGAAGGATCAGTAAAAAGAATATTCACACTGTCCTTTACTGCAAAACACATTCCATTGTTTGTACTCTCTAATTTGAGCCAGAGATTGCTCAGCGCAACATCGCCAAGACTGGGAATATAGTTGGTACTCAGCGCCACATTATTGGGAAAGAACACACCGCTTCCATTTGTCTGCCAGATGCCGGTGGATGTAGTAGTTCCCGAAACAATTCCGTTTAATGATACTGTAGCGTTATTTGAGCATTTAATGATGGGATTTATGGTGCTGGCTTTAACAAGAGGTGCTTTGTTAACCACGATCATTACTGAGTTAGTTACCGGGTTACATCCTGCATTATTTGTGCTGGTTAATGTAAAATAAAGCTGGCTAAGCGTAGTATCGGCGGAAGACAGTTGGTATGTGGGTGTAAATGTATTTATCCCTGAGATAAACGTGCCGCTTCCGGGCGCTTGTACACTCCATACTCCTTGGTTAGTAGCACCGTAAACGTTACCAGACAGCTGTACTGTGGGGTTATTTCCGCAAATTATTGAGCTTGAGCCTGCACTTACGATGGGAGGTTGTTTTACGTGAAGCCTGAATGTATCGGAAGTATTAGGGCAAATTCCCGTGGAGTTGAGTATGATCTTTACGTACCTGTCGTTTACTGGAATGGAAGACGAATTATTTGTTGTATCCAAAAGGCTTGGCGTGTAAACATTATTGGTAAGTGACGTGCTTCCAGCAGATAAAGTTCCGTAGCCCTGCAGAATTGACCAGGCACCGGTAATAGGTCCTCCGCCCACAACTCCGTTCAGTGTAAATTGCGTATTTCCACAAATGGTTGCAGTAGGAGCTACATTGGCATGCGCAAAAGCATTTATTCCAAAATCACTGGCCTGGGCATAGGCGCTTCCACCAATATATCCACCATTAATAACGCTCAGTCCAAAAATATCAGCACTGTTTTTTAACTCAGTGTAAGATCCTACCGACACCGAGGATGTAGGCAGGTATATTCTTGCAGCTACGAGATTGCCGCTACTTCCGGGCACTGTAGAAAAACTGGTTGAAGACACCGGAACGTTTGTTCCATTACTGGTTAAGGTAAAGTTGGCCTGAAAACCCGTGCGGGTGCAAATGTTGAGATTTAAAGAATCGCTGCTAAGGCGTATAAATGCAGTTGAATAAGAGCCTGCGCAATACACCGGAGCGAGTTGTGCTCCGCTAAGTTTGCATCCGTACCCGCTTAAATGAAAAACATAAATGGGCTTATCTGATTGAATATATGTAATTGGGTTCGAGATATTTATTGAATAGGTCTCCGTGGCGTTGATCAGCCAGGGAATAGCCCCCGAAGAAGTAGTGATCGTGAAACCCGTTCCATTTAAGGGTGCGAGGATATAAGCGATGTCGGTTGTTCCATCTCCCTTAAGCACAACATAGTCTTTACCCAATTTGTCGCTCGGTGTTATCTGGTCAGCAAAATAAGAGGGACAGGAAGTAAGGGTTCGTATGGAACCATTCACCGTTACGGCAATATCATGATCGGCTGAGATAATAGAACCTGCCAGCTGGCTTGGATTTGCAAAATTATTGTCTCTTACAGAATATGTTTGTCCCCTGGTGAGTAGCTTAACAAAGGTGACGTTCTTTGCATGGCCCACACAAGCTGCCTTTGGCGTTATTAGCACTGTTGTAACACCTGTTTGTGTGGCAACCACGTCAAAACCAACCCCACCGTCCGGTATTATTGTATGCGTTAATACTGAAGAAGATGCGGGTATTGTCGCGTAAAAGTCCTTGCCAAGAGCTCTGTGGCCTTTCAGGCTGATCATTTCCTTGTTGTAGTTGGGGCTTTGGTGGTTAATTGTGTAATAAACTGAAATATTTTCCTTTGAACTGATGTAGATCCCATAGGGTGTAATACTGTTAGCTGGTGCCGATTCTACAACTCCGACGTAAGCGGTAATGTCAAGTGTATAAATACTGTTGGCTGCCACCGCTACGGTAACGTTAATTGCAGGCGTACTAGTCCATGCCGGCTGAGTTATGCTGATAATACTCGGCTGAACATAGGTTTGGAAGTGTAGAACTATTGGAACATCTCCCATAGTGTTTGATATGTCGGGTGCTACGAACCAAAAGCTAGTATCCGCCTGGGCTCTGGATTTAAAAGAAAACAAGAATACAAACAGTAAAATCAATAAATGTTTCGTCATGCAAAAACTATATGTTTGTCGAAGGTTTTCATTTATTAAGCAAAAATATACAAAAAAACCTTTAATATCCTTGTTTTTCCCAAAAAAAACAGATATTTACAACATCTGAATGTTAATTAACCATACTAAAATAGACCCTTTCAAGAACCTTGAGCTTCTTGCAAAAAAAGTGGTGGAGGGCTTTATTACGGGTTTACATAAAAGTCCTTTTCATGGCTTTTCGGTTGAGTTTGCTGAACACAGACTTTATAATACCGGAGAGAGTACCCGCCACATTGACTGGAAGCTGTTTGCCCGTTCAGAAAAACTGTTTGTAAAACGGTATGAAGAAGAAACTAATCTGAGGTGCCAAATCGTTATAGATACTTCTGCAAGCATGCAATTTCCTAAGGATGCAGAGAATACGAAATTAAAATTCAGTGTTTATTCCGCTGCCGCTTTATGCGAATTGTTAAAGCAGCAACGTGACGCTTTTGGCCTAACCTTGTTTAATAAAGACATTACCAAACACTTCGCTGCAAAGGGAACTCCCTTACATAAAAAACTCATTTTAAATGCCCTTGAGGAGCTCCTGGAAGATAAATCGGAGAATAAGGCAACTTCCGCAGCCGCAGCCCTCAATCAAATCGCAGAAATAATCCATCAGCGCTCCCTTGTTGTTATTTTCAGCGATATGTTTGAAAATACTGA
>JAYSYG010000059.1:0-7474 GCA_043716685.1 Sphingobacteriaceae bacterium
AATTGGACAAGGTATTTCGCAGGATAAATTTGAAGTAGGAAATGAAGTCGTAGAAAAATTCCGTGAGTCAGGCTTCCCCGACAATTGCTGGAACAAAAATAAAATCGATCTTGTTAAATGTAATTTATTTATTTTATTACAAAATAATATCTTAGAAAAAAATATCTGGGTTATGAACCGTTGCACGTTCGAAAGCGATTTTTTTAGTTACCGCAGAGATAAAGGGGTAACTGGGCGGATGTGGGGTTTGATCAGCATGGCATAAAAAAATGAAATGGTTGTTAGCATATTCGCTTGTTTTCATGTCTTTGTTTTACAAAGCACAGCAAACCATTATGTTTACACAGTATACCTTTAATAAGGCCGGAATGAACCCGGCTGCCTCGGGTACGGATATTGAAAAAGAAATTTATTACTCCTTTGGTACTAACAGGCAGTGGTCAGGGATGGATAATGGGCCCAAACAAAGTTTTTTTAATTTGTCTTACACGATTCGCCCGCCAAGAAGTTATAAAAAGTGGCAAAACGTAGGGATTTATTATGATACCGATGATAGCGGCTTAATTGGAAGTATAGGTTTTTACGGCAATTATACCATTCATTATCTTATCCGGAAAAAACTAATTGCTTCTTTTGGTGTTTATGCAGGGGCAAGGCGCTACGCACGTTCTATTTCAGGTTTCGACTCAAATGATCCTGCTGTTAAAAAAAACAAAGATGCAGTGATCCTTTACCCGGATATTATTCCGGGTGTCAGACTTACAGATAAAAAATATTTTTTGGGCTTATCCGTAAGACAACTTACTATTTATAAATTACAGGATTTTAAGGGCCGCAAGATAGGAAGTCCTTCGCGGCTTCGGCCTTCTGTATATTTTGAATACGGAAGACTTGTCACACTCAGCGACAATTTATTAATGATGCCTTCCATTGCACTTAATACACCCCTTATTAGTTTACCAATTGTAGATGCCAACATTATGTTCTATTATGCCAACCGCATCGGGCTTGGGGCAGGTATCCGAAACACTAGCTTCTTAAGCGGGGTACTACAGATCCGTTTTCTTGAAAATATGACCGCAGGTTTCGCATACTCTTACCCGATAAATAACACGCGCTACGTTGGTGGCAATAGTTTTGAATTAATGGTGGGCGTAGTTCCAATGGGAATGAGTGCAAAATTAACAGGGCGGCACTCCATCGCCAAATGCCCTGTTCTAAGTTATTAAAATGAAGTTTAATACTCTATATATATTTTTACTATTGGGTTTTGTATTCAAAGCTCAGTCTCCGTTTAACGCTTTCAGAACAAGCCTGGAGACCGATGATTTCAAAAAGTCACAAAGCATACTGGACTCCTGCTCATTTGCAAAATATCAACTGGACAGTGTTTTGTATTACAAAGGCCTTCTCACATTAAAAAAAGGGAATATAAAAGGCACAAGGACTATCTGCACCAGCTTAAAAGATACCTATCCTTCTTTTAGGGAAGTGCATTACCTCAGCGCGCTCATCTATTTTGTAAGTGAAGATTTCGGAAAAAGTATAGAAGAATTTTCTGTTATATTGAAAAGTGATTCTAGCCATATTAAAGCCCTTTATAACCGTTCATTGGCTTACGGCTTGTTAGAAGATTATCCTTCCGCTATTGAGGGGCTAAGCAAGTGTATTACGATTAACCCTGCCTATTCAATGGCATACTATTCCAGGGCTTACTGGCAGGAATTCAAGGCTAATTATACAGAAGCAAAAAAAGATTACGAAAAAAGCATTCAGTTAGATCCAAAATACTATGATGCATACTTTGGCCTGGCTTACATTTACAAGAACCTAAAAGAAAATGATAAAGCCTGCGAAACAATCCAAAAAGCTATTTCAGCCGGTTCTCAAATTGCGGAAGAACTGAAAGAGACTTTTTGCAGGCCTTAGGGACAGTAAGTCAAGAGGCAAGACTTAAGGTAATCCAGACCCTGCCAAGCGTAGAGTTCTGTTACTTCAAAATTTAAAAGGGCTACAGCCTGATTAAATTCTGTTATACAAGTTTACATGTCTGTTATACTTATTCCCTCTTTTGGCGAGACACCAGGCTAAAAAAGACGTAGCGGGACACTACGCCCAACGAGGGGAATCAAAACTAAATTAGTCATTGCTGACTTTAATCCCTTAGGTCCTGTTCTTTTATTTCCCGGTACTCCCAAAGCCTCCTGCACCGCGGTGAGAGTCTTCCAATTTCTCTACCACATACCAACCAATACGTTCATGCTTTGCTACAACCATCTGCGCAATACGTTCGCCATCGTTAATTACAAAATCAGTATCCGATAAATTTACCAGCAACACTTTTAATTCACCGCGGTAATCCGCATCAATAGTACCCGGTGAATTTAAAACGGTGATGCCATGCTTAAATGCCAGCCCGCTTCTTGGACGGATCTGCGCTTCAAAACCAACAGGTAATTCAATTGATAATCCTGTGGGGATCAATTGACGTTGTAAAGGCTTTAAGGTAATGGGTTCTTTTAAGTTTGCTTTCAAGTCCAGTCCCGCAGCATGCTCAGTAGCGTATTCTGGTAAAGGGTGTTCAGACTGGTTTATGACTTTGATCGTTAGGATTGACATTGGAATTTAATTTTTTTAGATTATTAATTTCCAATTTATAAATCACCCAAACAAATATTAGTATCAACAAATTATTCAAAATTATTTTGCCCGTTAAACTTTCCATACCACTGTAGGATAAAGAAAGCAAATAAAGGCCAAGTGTGATGCCTGTATAAACCATTATTGCGCGAACGTTATACTTAATGGGAAAGTTCTTTTGTCCCCAGAAATAAGAAAGTACCATCATTGCACTATATGCTGCCAGAGTTGCCCAGGCACAAGCTACATAGGAATAGAACGGAACAAAAATGATATTGATAACAATAGTAATAATTGCTCCAGCAATGGAAATATACGCGCCATATTTAGTTTGCCCGCTCAATTTATACCAGATAGCCAGGTTATAGACAACTCCCAGGCAAAGGTTCGCCAGCAATAAGATCGGAACCACCTTTAATCCACTCCAGTAAGGTTCAGCAATAATGTATTTGATCCAGTCCAGATTCATAAGCGTACCCAGAAATAGCAGCAAACAAAAAATAACAAAATACTTCATCACAAAAGCATATGTTTTCTTAGAATCCTTCTCTTTTGCTTTTCCAAAAAAGAAAGGGTCTGCGGCAAAACGAAAAGCCTGGATAAAGATCGTCATGAGGATGGCTATTTTATAACAGGCCCCGTAAATACCCTGCGCTATCTGCGCCTCCTCCTTATCAACCATTAGCTTTTTTAAAATGATCCGGTCCAGCGTTTCATTGATCATTCCCGCCAGGCCCAGGATAATAAGAGGCCATGTGTAGCGGAGCATCTCCTTCAGTAATTCTGTATTCATATTAAAACGAATGGTGAGGATCTTTTTGCTCAACAATAGGAGTGTTACACCGTTTGCAATAAGATTGGCTAAAAAACAATAACCGATCCCTATTTCAGGATTATATAAGCCAGAGAAGAAATTATCTTCGCAATTATCGTATGCCTTTTTACAAACGGAAATAAAAAATACGGTCAATCCGAAATTAATAACCACGTTGACTAATTTTAAAAACGAAAACTGTAAGGCCTTACCCTCCGCCCGCAGTTTCGCAAAAGGAATAGACATTACCGCATCTGAAGCCATAATAAAAATACACCAGATTATAAATTGTGTAGAATAGGTTGCATTGGGAGTCGACAGGATGCCGCTGATACCGGAGGCAAAAATAATAAGTACCAGACTGAAAACAACCGAAGAGCATAAAATTGAAAACAAGGCTGTATTATACACTTCTTCCTTGTTTTCCAACTTTGAATTAAAGTTAAAGAAAGTCGTTTCCATTCCGTAAGTAAATATCACATTCAGAAAAGAAATATAAGCGTAAAGTTCTGAGTTAATACCATATTCGGCAGGAAGAAAAGCCCTGGTGAGAATAGGTGTAAGAAAATAATTTAAAAACCGGGGCATAATTGTTCCAAGTCCGTAAACGACTGTTTGTCCCGCTAATTTTTTTAAAGGATTTGACACGCTCTACTAATAAAACTAAAAGTAAGAAATATACATGTACAAGTGTTTGAACGTAACTTAAGATATTAACCGGGAAATGTAAAGAATCAGGTACTCTATTTCCCCATAGCCTTTATCTGGTCTTCCAGAATTTTAACTCCTTCGGTAAAGCTGTGTGGATTATATCCCAGGTCATTTCTGGCTTTATCAATAATAAATCCTGTGATAGGCGGGCGTTTGGCAGGCTGTTTAATATCAACACTTTTACTCGGGTTAATCAGGCTTTTATCAAGCCCATAATATTCTGCAACAACATTAGCCAGTTCCAGGATGCTGTAAAAGTTTTTTCCTGAAATATTGTAAATGCCTTTTGCTCTTTTTTCTGCGATCAAAATGCATCCATCTGCCAGGTCTTCTGCCAAAGTTGGCGTCCTGAACTGATCGTCTACCACATTAATGGTTTTACCCTGCTCTAAATTTGATTTTACCCATAATACAATATTACTGCGGCTCATATTGTCTACTATCCCATAAACCAATACCGTTCTTGCAATAGCCCAGTAGAGTGACGAAGCCTGGACGATCTTTTCCGCTTCAAGTTTTCCTTCGGCATAATAACTTAAAGGATTCGGTTTTTCATCTTCATCCAAAGGACCATGCGTGCCATCAAAAATAAAATCGGTACTCAGGTGTATAAAATGTGGGTTGTAATTTGCATTACTTTTTCTAAGAGCTTCAAGAGCTTTCACCTGGTAATCTACCGCGGTTGCATTCATCAGCCAGCTACCTTCACGATCTGTTTCGCAAAGATCCACATTTGTTTGTGCAGCAGTATTAATAATCACATCCGGCAGATGTTTTGAAAAAACTTCTTCTACATTTTTTTTATCCGTAATATCCAACGATTCGTAAACATATCCTTGTTGTTGCACAAGCCTGTTTATACCTCTTGCTGATGCAATACATTCAACACCCTTTTTATTGCGAAGCTTATAAACCAGCTTTTGTCCCAATAAGCCGTTAGATCCGGTAATTAAAATTTTCATTGCTTTGTTATTCTTTTTTAAGGTACAGCTCTGCGCTTTTTTCAAGTTGTTTAAACCAGTCCTTTCCGTACTTACGAATAAGTGGTTCTTTCAGAAATTTGTACACCGGTATATCCAGCTTCTTTCCGCACTCACAGGCAGGCTTGCAAACATCCCACCTGCTGTAATTTACAGCATCGTAATTTTTATGTTTACTTATTCTTACAGGATAAAGGTGGCAGCTAATTGGTTTTTTCCAGTCAACCTTTCCCTCATAATACGCTTTTTCTATCGCGCATTTGGCGGTTTTGGTTTCATCAAAATACACAAAGGCACATTCGGCTCCTTCACTTACCAGGGTAGTAGTGTAATCCCCATCGCCATCCACAACATAAGCTCCGTGTTTTTCAATAGCCTTGATTCCCTTTCTAACCATGTAAGGTTTTACCTTGTCTAATAATGCGTTTAAGATCGGGAGTTCGTCTTCATCAAGCGGGGCGCCGCTATCGCCAGCCACACAACAAGCGCCTTTACAGGCATTCAGGTCACAAACAAATTTTTTATCGAGCAGGTCTTCGCTGATCAGTGTTTTATCAATTGCTATCATTCTTACGCTGACAAAGATAAGGAATAAGAAGCAATGCGAATTGAATTAATTGATCGCCATGTTCTGGGTCATATACGCCCCCAAGTATTTTTCAAGAATACCACGGTAGGCAGGACTTACCTTAAACGTGGTAAAGAATTCATTAAATAAAGCTTTGTGCTGGCTTCCTTTAGGCATTATAAAACCCAGCTCTTCTTTCGATTGATTTAAGATCTTCTGCATTTTAAGGAATTTGCCGGGGTTATTTTTTAAATAGAACCAGAACCCAACCGCATCCACGTATCCAAAGCAAAGCACATTTTTAGAAATTTCATCCAGGATTTTTACCTCATCCGTTTTATAGGAGATCTTAAGATCCTGTATGTATTGTTTTTTAAGTTCCAGCACATATTTGTTCAGGGAAGTGTTGTTTATAGTAAGAGCATTCATACTCCCAAGCGATCTTAAAATTTCGTCCAAAGTTTTAGTTTTTACGTCCGGGGCATGTCCGTTTGTAACACAAAAAGCAACGTTTTTAAGGTAGGCCATGGTAAAATCTACCTCGCTGGCCCTATCCTGGCTTATTGTTATGGAAGCAAGGCCAATGGTGTTTTTATTGCCCTTTTTAGTCGCATTATAAAAAGAATCAAAATCTGTAAATCCAACCTGCCTGAGTGCAATATTCATTTTCTTTTTGTTCTTTAACCATAACACGTATTCGTTCATGATATCTATCTCAATACCTTTCACAACACCCGACTCTGAATAAGCAAAAGGGGTCTGGTTAAAGTAATTAACGCAAAGTGTATCATTGTTCTGGGAAAAACAATAATAGCTCAAAGAGCTAACAAGTATAATTAATAAACTTTTCAACGTTTCGTGTCTTTCTTTGGGCGACTTCTAAAGTACTAAATTTAATTTAATTTTGGCGTCCATCCTGAAAATTTAACCATAATACCATATAGTGGGTAGTGGTATACCGGGTAGTGGGTATACCCAAAATTTGCCTTTTTTATTTTTATTCCTAATTATTCTTAAGTATAAATACGTAATTTTAATCTGTTTAGGGTTCATTTGTTTAGAAATATAAAATGGAAGAAATTATTAATAAAGTAGCCGGGAGCGGGATTGTAAGCATTGACCTTGAGGAGTTTTACGTGGAAGGGGAACGGGCTATTTTTGATATTAAGCCCTATTTATTTATGGAGCAGATCTTAAAGGAGAAGGATTTTCGGGAATTTATAAAAACAAACGACTGGAGTGTTTATAAAGACAAAATTGCAGGTATTATCTGTAGTACCGACGCTATTGTACCGACCTGGGCATATATGCTGATTACCCTTGCTTTAGAACCCTTTGCAAAAAGGATCTTTTTCGCAACGCTGCCTGAAATTGAAAACATATTATTCTCGGAAAAAATCTCTGATATTGATCCTGCCATTTATAAGGATGCGCGGGTTGTAATAAAAGGTTGTGGCGAAAAACAAATCCCAACAAATGCTTTTGTACAGTTAACCTCGCTGCTAAAACCTTTCGCGAAAAGTATTATGTATGGGGAACCTTGCAGTACCGTGCCTTTGTACAAAGCAAAAACGACCTAAAGTGTTTTAAACGTGTATCCTCGTTCCAAAAAATGTTGCAGGAAAACAGGTAGGGTGTATTTCATATTATTCTCAGCTTTTACATTGTCATGAAATAAAACAATGCTGCCATTTTTTGTGTTTTTAAGCACGTTCTCAGTACACTCTTTTTCTGAAATATGCTCGAAATCATAACTGATCA
>JAYSYG010000581.1:0-3387 GCA_043716685.1 Sphingobacteriaceae bacterium
AATGTTGCGCTTATCCCATCTTCTGCGCACGGCACAAACCCTGCCAGTGCTGCAATGGCAGGCATGACGATTGTTGTGACCAAATGTGACGACAAAGGAAATATCGATCTTGCCGATCTGAAAGAAAAGGCAGAGAAATACAAAGACAATTTATCCTGTTTAATGGTTACCTATCCATCTACTCATGGTGTGTATGAAGAATCCATTATGGATATCACAAAACTTATCCATGATAACGGCGGTTTAGTATATATGGATGGTGCTAACATGAATGCGCAGGTTGGCTTAACGTCCCCGGGTAATATCGGCGCTGATGTTTGCCATTTAAATCTCCATAAAACTTTTGCTATTCCTCATGGTGGTGGTGGTCCGGGCATGGGACCAATTGGTGTGGTTGAAAAACTGGTTCCGTTTTTACCATCGCATACGGTAGTAAATATCCCTACAGCGGTTGGGAACGATAAGGGAATTACAGCAGTTTCAGCGGCTCCATATGGCAGCGCTTTGATATTGTTGATTTCTTATGGCTATATTAAAATGCTTGGAAACGATGGGGTGAAACAGGCTACGGAGATGGCAATTTTGAACGCCAACTATATTAAAGACACATTAAAAGATCATTACAAAATTTTATATACCGGTAAAAATGGGCGTTGTGCACATGAGATGATCCTGGATTGTAACGAGTTTAAAATGGCCAGTGGCATTGAGGTTGCGGACATTGCAAAACGTTTGATGGATTATGGTTTCCATGCACCAACAGTGGCTTTCCCGGTTGTAAATACCTTAATGGTTGAACCAACGGAATCTGAATCAAAGGCAGAACTTGACCGTTTTTGTGAAGCGATGATCTCTATCCGTAAAGAAATTAAGGAAATAGAAGAAGGCAAATTTGACAAAACAAACAACGTTATAAAAAACGCACCACATACCTGCAAACTGGTTGTGAACGACGACTGGAAAAAACCGTATTCACGCCAAAAGGCTGCTTACCCGCTAAACTGGGTGCGCGATAATAAATTCTGGCCAAGTGTTGGTAAAGTTGACAATGCTTACGGTGACCGTAATTTAGTTTGCTCCTGCGCACCTATAGAGGCATATATGGAAGAAGCTGTAGAGGCTTAAACGCCACATATGGAAGCCTTATAAAATGTTAAGGCTTACGTTAAAAATTAAAAACCCTCCACTAAAGGAGGGTTTTTTTCGTTAACTTTATATATCACACATTGGTACTTAGACTTTTTAGTTAATGAAAAAATTTCTTTCTGTAGTTGGCATCGTGCTGGTTCTGGCTTTGTTTTTCAGCCGCTGTTACCTGAATAAATATATTTATACTGATAAAGAATTAGAGGAACATTACCAGGGTAGAACGGTTAAACCCGCTTACAAACAATCCTCCTTTTCTGATCATAAGATCCATTACGCAGTATTAAGCAAGAGCGATTCTTTACCGCTGCTTCTAATGATTCACGGAGCGCCAGGTGCATGGTATGGTTATATGAACCTAACGGATGACAGCTTGTTGCAACAGCATTTTAAAATTATTGCAGTTGATCGTTTAGGCTACGGAAAATCGGACTATGGTAAGGAAGTACTTTCTACACAAGCACAGGCACTTGCCATTAAAACGATTATTGATAAAGAAAATATAACAAACAGGAAGGTATTTTTGATCGGACGGTCTTATGGAGCGCCAATTGCGGCATGGCTTGCCATACATTACCCGCAAACCTTCGAAAAACTGATCATGATCTCTCCGGTTATAGACCCGGACAAAGAAAAATTTTACTGGTTCAGTAATATAGGGAATTCACGTTTGGTTCAATGGGCTCTTCCTGATTTACTAAACGTAGCCACAAAAGAAAAATTTTCTCATCAGCAGGAAATGCGAACCATGCTTGCAGAATGGAAAAAATTGTACACCCCGACTTATGTGCTGGTGGGGGAGGAAGATCAGCTGGCGGATACTGCGAACTTCTCTTTCGCTAAGAAATACATTACAGATTGCCCTGCAGTATTTATAAAACTAAGGCATACAGGTCACCAGGTTACGCATCAACAACCGGGTATCATCAAACAATTATTAATGGATACATCGAATTGCAGAGCGCTGTGTCAGCTTGATACGACTTTATGCAAGGAGATTTGTGAACGCACACCTCTTGTAAGAGTAAAAAGTGGCCTGAGAGCCGAAACACATGTAAGTACTTCCGGTTCTGCGGAAAATCATGAATTGAACGTGAATTCAAGGAAATAACTAACGCACCTTAATCTTTGCCTTTACAATAAATGCATTGGGAAATTCGACCTGAATTTTTTTCTTAGCTTCAAAAGCTTCGAGCTTTGTTTTATAATCGCCTATTAATACTACAAAATGCGGCTGCTCATATTCTTTGTAAGTAGAATATTCAGGGAAACGTGCTGAAAATTTTATCCGGATAGCTTCAGCAGCGTCCCGGTCAATTCCAAAGTGAATTTTAATGCGGTAGCCTTCCTGCATGCCTGCTGTTAAGCGGTGGTATTCTGCTTTTTTATCAATAAGTTCTTTAACCTTAAGCTGGGTTTGAGTTTGAGGTGGGTTAGAATATGGATTATCCTGGGCATTGAGAAACGCGGATGCCAAAAACAGTAAAATGAAAAATGAAAATCTCACCTCGTAAAAGTAAATAAAAACGATGAACAAAGAACCTTATTTATTTTATTTGGGAAAATTCGTGTGAATTACAAATCTGCCGCTAAACACGGCCTCTAAGAATGATGCACCGGTAAAACCCAGGCGTTTAATTTTGGACTTTTTCGGGAATATATCCCAATAATTTCTTTAAATTTACCCATTATTCTAACTCGGTAAAATGGACAAATTTTCGTATGTAGGAAACAGTGATGTGGTTGCGATAGAACAGCTTTATACGCAATTTCTTAAGGATCCTGATTCTGTTGATAAAACCTGGCAGGATTTCTTTAAAGGCTTTGAATTTGCAAGAACCGATTATTCCCAGGATACTGAGGCCGGAAGCACCAGCAGCAGTTCTAACGCAGCTTCGGGGAATGTGCGCAAAGAATTTGCCGTGATCAATCTCATTAATGGTTATAGAACACGCGGACATTTATTCACAAAAACAAATCCGGTAAGGAACCGTCGTAAATATAAGCCAGACCTTGGCCTTGATGTTTTTGACCTTGAGCAAAAGGATCTTGAAACGGTCTTTCATGCTGGTACCGAAATCGAAATTGGGGATGCAAAATTAAAGGATATTATCGGTCATCTTGAGAAGACCTATTGCCAGAGTATTGGTGTAGAATATATGTTTATCAGGAACCCGAACCTTCTAACCTGGTTACAGGAAAGGATGGAGACCTCGCAAAACATCCCAAACTTCACTAAGG
>JAYSYG010000582.1:0-3384 GCA_043716685.1 Sphingobacteriaceae bacterium
GCCCTTTTACGTAAATATAACGATGCATTCCTGCTTAATTCCTTCCAGGATCACATTACTACCTTGAGCAAATACAGCCTTACCTTTACATCCAAAGAAAATACGATCACAGGGCAGCGTGCCGCCTATTATGCAAAATTAAACCTGCAATCGTCGGGAAATATTTTAAGGGCAGTGTTCAAAGCAACCAACCGACCCACCGACTCCCTGGGACGCTACCTCATATTTGACATTCCCTTTGCACAGTTTTTAAAATCCGATATTGATCTCAGGATGTATATCCCTATCCGAAAAAGAAGCAGGATTGTGTATCGTGTTGCTGCTGGTATTGGCAAGCCGTTAGCCAACCTCAGCCAGTTACCTTATGAACAAAGTTTTTTCAGTGGTGGCCCGAACAGTGTAAGGGCTTGGAGAGCAAGAACTCTTGGTCCGGGGTCTTATGATTCGCGTAATAGCCCAACTCGCTTTGATAAGATCGGTGATATTTTGCTGGAAGGAAACGTGGAGTACCGGTTTCATATTATACGGTCGTTTCACGGAGCTTTGTTTGTTGACGCGGGAAATATCTGGCGCTTGCAACCCGACGGAAACAAACCAGGAGGAGAGTTTATTGCAAGCAAATTTGCAGACCAGGTTGCCATTGGCGGAGGTATTGGAATACGCTGGGACCTGACATTTTTTGTACTGAGGCTTGATGTTGCCGCTCCGCTTAAAGATCCTAAATTTGCGCCGGGAGATCGCTGGACGTTTGATAAGAAAGGCTGGGAGTATTCTGTTTTAAATTTTGGAATAGGTTATCCGTTTTAATGATATGATGAAAGTTGCCGGATTTACAATTATACGAAATGCGTTAAAGTACGATTATCCAGTTGTGGAGGCTATTACTTCTATATTACCGCTCTGTGATGTGTTTTATGTAGGTGTTGGCAATAGCGAAGACGAAACAAGAAAATTGATAGAGGAGATTGGATCCGATAAAATAAAGATCATAGATACTGTTTGGGATGACACCATGCGCGAAGGAGGAAAAGTTCTATCTCTTGAAACAAATAAAGTTTTTGATGCGATCCCAAAAGAATATGAGTGGTGTTTTTATATTCAGAGCGACGAATGTGTGCATGAAGAAGACCTGCCTAAAATAAAATCGGCGATGCTCAGTTATAAAGACGACAAAACCGTTGACGGCTTATTATTTGAGTACAAACATTTTTACGGACACTACAAATATATTGGTATTGGACGGCGCTGGTACAAACATGAGATCAGGATCATTAAGAACAATAAAAATATTCGCTCCTACAAAGATGCCCAGGGTTTCAGAACAACAGACAATAAAAAATTACGCGTAAAAAAAACAGGAGGTTTTATCTACCATTACGGTTGGGTGAAATCTCCACAGGCGCAACAGGCCAAACAAAACTCCTTTCATAAAATGTGGCACGACGATGAGTGGATGAAGAACAATATTCCAGAAGTGCAAGAGTTTGATTATAATAACATTGATCTTTTAGAAATTTATACCGCCTCTCATCCCAAAGTTTTTGAAAAACGGATCAATACTGCACATTGGAATTTTAAATACGATAGATCAAAAGTAAAAACCAATTTTAAATACCGTTTTTTATTTTGGGTAGAGAAACTGACAGGCTGGAGAGTTGGGGAGAACAGGAATTACAGGGTGCAGTAGGCAGTTGGTAGTTTGCATTAGGCAGTGAGTAGTTTGAAGTGGGCAGTTATAGTTACTAATTTTTCGCGCCAAGACGCTAAGAACGCAGAGAGGTATAAATGATAAAGTCATTCTCAGGTAGAACATCCAAACTTTGCGGGCTTTGCGCCTCTGCAAGAAAAGTGTAGAATTTCAAATACACTTAAAATAATCAAAGGCCTCCAAACAGTCATTACATTTGTAAAGTGCTTTGCAGGCCGTGCTTCCAAATTGAGAAACCATAACGGTGTTTTTACTTTTACAACGTGGGCAGGTAATGTGTTTTGGTTTATTGGTGAGGAAAGACTTATCTGTTGTATTTTCTTCCGGTGGAGCGATGCCATAATCCTGAAGTTTCTGTCTCGCTTCTTTGTTGAGCCAATCTGATGTCCAGGCCGGGTTAAAGACTGTATTGATCTTCACATTCTCAAATCCATTGTCAAGCAATTTTTTGCGCACATCGTCCTCCATTTGTTTCATAGCCGGACAACCACTGTAAGTTGGAGTAATTGTAACCTCTATGTTTTTACCTTCTGTTTTTATATCACGGATCACTCCAAGCTCAACAATAGAGATCACCGGGATTTCGGGATCGGGTATTTCATGTAGGAGGGAATATATATTTTCCGTGGTTGTCATTGATCTGAATTTTATCTTGCACGTATGGAGAGCATTTATTTTTTCTTTCGCTTAAAAAGAAACGGATACTGGTTAATTACCGCGGCATGATTTTTCTATCCGTTTTATTTTTTGTGCCCCGTTTATTGTATACACCAGGTAATAAATTCCGTCTGCTAATTCTTCCAGGGAAATATTTTCTTCAGAAGAGGATACCTGTAACTGCTTTACTAACTTCATATCTGAGGAATAAATATATACACCTGGCTGGATCGTTTGGGCAGCTGCTATACTGAACAGACCATCTGGTGAAGGATTAGGATAAATTATTAAAGCGTCTCCTGCTTTCGGATTATCAATAACAATCGTCTTAAAATACTCAAAAGCGCCATCGGAATCAATTTGTTTGAGCCTGTAATAATTAATGCCAAAACATGCCTCTTTATCTGCAAATTCGTAGCTATTAAAAACTAACGAGTTGCCCTTCCCCTCCACTTCTCCAGCGCGAATAAAGTTGATGCCATCATTACTTCTTTCAACTACAAAAAGCTTGTTGTTGTGTTCGGTAGCAGTTTGCCAGCGAACGTAATTGACACCACTTTTATTTTCTCCGTAAAAATCTATTAATTTAATTGGCAAGGTACTGGAAGAAAAAATAGTAATTCTCATATGATCTACCTGTGCTGTACCGTTTTGCACACTGGCACTTATAACAGCGCCAAAAGTAGCCGCGTTAATATCCGAATCTGCCCAGGTGGTTCCCCAAAGATCGGAAGAGTTGCCATAGCTTGCATACGCATCGGTTGTTGGCCAGGCACCGGTTGTTTGAGCATAATCATTTCCGGTTATCGTCCCATTCTTAATTAATCTCACCGAATTATCAGCTTCACGAATATTCTGCAAGTGAATACAGGAAATCATTTGCCTGTTAACGGTTCCCGAAAATGTAACAGCAGGCCCCTCTGTTCCTGAAGTGGTGGTGGCTTTGTGCGCAACCTGAAAGGAACCTCCCGAGCCTGTAAATCCGGAATTTGCACTGTAAGTATCTATCACTTCGGTAA
>JAYSYG010000583.1:0-3383 GCA_043716685.1 Sphingobacteriaceae bacterium
CGGAATTAAAAGCGGAGCTTACTAAACAATATGGCTTTGAACCCTGGTTTAAAGAAAATATCAAAGAGCATTTTGGAATCTGGTAACGGCATAGTATAGACACGAATTTTACTAATTGCATGAATAGTTTTAAACGTTTAATTCTGAAGAATTTGTAGATGAATTCTTAAGCGATCAGATGAATGACAATTCGTGAATTAGTGTCTCACAAAAACCACTGCATTTTTTTGAAATTTTATTTAAATTCTATTTGGAATAGTCATTCCGAACTCATAATTTTGTTTCGCAAAAATCACACGTATGCCAAAAGTAAAACAATTTAATAAAGAAAAAGTACTGGAAGTGGCCTCCACTATCTTTCGTCAAAAAGGATACAACGGAACTTCTATCGACGAGATCCTCAAAGCCACAGGACTTAGCCGCAGTAGTTTATACGACTCTTTTAAGGACAAACACAACCTATATTTACGGTCACTTGAATTTTATAATAATGCCGAAAAAGACGGTTACGAAAACGTAAATCAGAAAAAACTAAACGGCATGCAGAAAATAGAATTCCTTTTTAAAGAAGCGGTAAATCACTTAATAACCCATCCGGATGATAATGGTTGTTTAATGGTAAATGCAGCTGCGGAAATGAGCAAGCAATGCGAGAAAACTGCACAGGTTATTTGTAATAATAAAGAAAACATGCAGGAATTATTTACAACCTGGCTGAGCGATGCACAGAATAGTAAAGTGATTCATCTTTCCAACACTCCGAAATCTTATGCGCCTTTCTTATTTAATGCACTGTGCGGGCTGAAAGTTCTGAGCCAGAGCGGAGCAACAAAAGCAGAGCTTAACAATGTGGTTAAAGTAACAATGGACGCGATCGTATAAAATGTCACTGATAGACACCCACACGCACTTGTACGCCGAAGAATTTAACGCGGACAGGAAAAATTTAATCGAAAAAGCCATTGCAAATGGCATCAACAAATTTTACCTCCCGAATATCGACTCTTCATCTATAGGCGCTATGCTTGACCTTGAGAAGCAATTTCCAAGCCATTGTTTTGCTATGATGGGCCTACACCCCTGTTCTGTGAATGCAAGCTGGCAAAAAGAACTTGAAAGTGTTAAAAATTGGCTTGAAAAACGGAAATTTCTGGCTGTTGGTGAGATCGGAATCGATCTTTATTGGGATAAAACCTTCTTTGAAGAACAAAAAACAGCCTTCAGGCAGCAAATCGACTGGGCCCTGCAATACAATTACCCCATTTCGATCCATTGCAGGGAAGCCTTTGATCCTATTTATGAGATCCTCAGCTCTTATAAAATCCTTCCAAAAGCCATTTTTCACTGCTTTTCAGGCAATCTGGAACAGGCAAATAAGGTTTTGGCCCTTGGAGACTTTAAATTGGGAATCGGAGGTGTGATAACATTTAAAAATGCTGGTTTAGACAAAGTTGTTGAGCAAATTGGACTAGAGCATCTGGTTTTGGAAACGGACGCCCCCTACCTGGCGCCGGTGCCGTTCAGAGGAAAAAGAAATGAGCCCGGTTATATTCTGGAAGTAGCTAAAAAAATTGCCCAGATTAAAAACCTTTCTATGGATGAAGTTGCGAAAATTACCAGTCAAAACGCTAAATATATCTTTCAAAATGGATAAATTGTTGAAAAACTCAGGTTATTTTTCAAAAAAGTTTTGTTCACTAAAAAAAACTTCATACATTTGCACCCCCTAATTCGGGGAAAAGACTAAAATTTTTACAAAGTGGACGCATTAAGTTATAAAACAAAATTTGCCAACAAGGCTACTGCCAATAAAGAATGGTTGCTTGTTGACGCTGAAAATGAAGTAGTTGGACGTTTAGCTTCGAAAGTGGCTATGTTGCTCCGCGGAAAACATTTACCAAGCTATACTCCGCATGCAGATGCAGGAAGTAACGTAATTATCATTAATGCTGAGAAAGTTCGCTTTACCGGTAAAAAATTTACTGATAAAGAATATATCCGTTACACTGGCTACCAGGGTGGTCAGCGTTTTGCTACCCCTAAAGAAGTAATGGCTAAAAAACCAGAAGATATTTTATCACATGCTATTCACGGTATGTTGCCAAAAGGTCGTTTAGGAAGAACCTTAAATACCAATATCCGTATTTTTGCAGGTACAGAGCATGGTCATGAGGCGCAACAGCCTAAAAAAGTAGATTTAAGTAAAATAAAGTAATTATAAAACTAAATGGAAGTAATTAATACATCTGGCCGCAGAAAAACTTCAGTTGCACGTGCTTACGTAACAGCAGGTTCTGGAAATATTGAAGTAAACGGAAGAGATTTTAAAGAATATTTCAAAACTCCAACATTACATTACTATGTAACTCAATCGTTAATGGTTTCTAACCTACGCGATGCGTATGATGTTAAGGTAAATGTTGCTGGTGGCGGTATTACAGGTCAGGCACAGGCTATTCGTTTAGCTATTGCCAAAGCGTTGGTTGAGATGAATGCAGATTTAAAAAAGGATCTTCGTGCAGCAGGTTTAATTACCCGCGACCCACGTATGGTTGAACGTAAAAAATTCGGTCAGAAAAAAGCCCGTGCACGCTTCCAATTCAGCAAACGTTAATATTTTATTTAAAGAAAGAGAACATAAAAAATGTCAGCAAGAACATCATTTAACGAATTACTTGAATCAGGTGCACACTTTGGTCACCTTAAAAGCAAATGGAATCCGGCAATGGCTCCTTACATCTATGCCGAAAAAAACGGAATCCACATTATTGACTTAAACAAAACAGTTGCTAAGATTGATGAAGCAGCAGATGCTTTGAAACAAATCGCCCGTTCTGGTCGTAAAGTTTTATTCGTTGCTACTAAAAAACAAGCAAAAGATATCGTTGCAGAAAAAGTGAAAACAGTTAACATGCCTTATGTTACTGAGCGCTGGCCAGGCGGAATGTTGACTAACTTTGCTACGATCCGTAAATCGGTTCGTCGTATGAGCCAGATCGACAAAATGTTCGCTGATGGAACTTTCAGTAACGTTTCAAAACGCGAGCGTTTACAGTTCTCACGTGAGCGTGCAAAATTAGAAACACAATTCGGTTCAGTTGCTGATCTTACACGTTTGCCAGCTGCATTATTTATTGTTGATATCACTAAAGAACATATCGCAGTGGCAGAAGCAAAACGTCTTAATATTCCAACATTTGCAATTGTTGATACAAATTCAAACCCTAATTTAGTTGACTTTGCAGTTCCTGCTAACGACGATGCTTCTACTTCTATTGCTTACATCATTGAATTAATGGTAAACGCGGTAAAAGAAGGATTATCAGATCGTAAAATGGATAAAGAAGCTAACGCTGAAGAAAACGACACTAAAGAAGTGAGTG
>JAYSYG010000584.1:0-3382 GCA_043716685.1 Sphingobacteriaceae bacterium
TTAACAGGCATAATCGTGGCATTTTTATTGTTGCGCAAGCAGATCAACGAGCCGATCGATTTTTTAATCTATGCAGGGGTAACGGCGCTTGGCTTTTCACTCGTTGAGAATTACAATTATTTTTATAACCATGGACTTAAGATCATTACCTCGCGCACTTTTTATTCCGCCCTGGAACACATTATCAATACAACCATTATCGTTTATGGCCTATGCAGATCGAAACTTTTTAATAAGGGTAATTTTTTCCTTAATTCAATTACCGGATTTGTAATAGCAGTGATATCTCACGGACTTTTCGATTTTTTCCTGACCGATAGTTTTTTAGGAGTACTTACACCCTTCTTATCTCTTATCATTTACCTTGTCGGCATCAATTTCTGGATCCAGATGCTCAACAATGCCAATAATTATTCTTCATTTTTCGATTACCATAAGATCAATTTTACCCCAAAACTTGTATACCGTTTATTCTACTGGTACCTGTTTACAGTAACTATTGCTTTTATAAATAATTTTATGATCGCAGGCTTTAAATTTTCAATTTTTACGTTTTCAGAAGGGTTACTTTCAGATGGCTTTTTATTCTGGATTGTTATTTTGAGGGTAAGCAGGTTTAAGATTTTTAAAATGAAATATTTTAAAGTTGTACCTGCATTGCCCTTCTATATTACTAAAAATGGCGACGAGGATTTTACAGTTCCTTTATTGAATTTACATATAAAAATAAGAGGGGAAAATTTCCAGGAGCACCTGCTTACAAAATATCTCAATCACAAAATCGAGCTCCATCCAGTGAATGAAGATAAAACCCTGATTAAAACTACTGTAACTGCCATAATTACAGATAAATACCTCTTATTTGATGATGTAATCGTTTATACTGTTTCTATTGATGGTTTAACAAATGGTAAAAATGATCTTTATGTTTTAAAGCCGAAAATGAGCGGGATAAAGGAAATGGGGTACAGGTATCCTATTGAAGGGCTTTATTCTGTGGATGTGGTAACTGAGCCGGGGCAACTGGCCTTAATTGATCATGAAAAGTTAAAATTTATAGAATGGGTCTATCTCAAACCCGACCACAAAAGTTAATATACAAATTTGTAAAATTCTGATAAAATTAAAGCTGTTTTTTGTATCTTTATTTAAAATGCACCGTATAAATTAATTAAAATATAATATTATGAATACAAAAAAGATCGTATACAGTTTTGCCCTGGTGACTTTTTCGGCAGCGCTTACATTTACCTCGTGTAAAAAGAAAGAAGACCCTAAACCGGAAGAACCTGCGGCTGTGCAAACACCCGATGGTCAGAATGGAACAGACAACAGGGAGGTTCAGAGTGAGAATGATGCCGCCACGAGCGAAATAAATGATGTTATAAGCAATACTCCGAGGGTGGGAGGTAAAAGCGAATCAACCCAGGGTACAACCGGAATTTGTGGTTTTGATGTAGACTCCGTAAAAATATTAAAGGATACAATTCTCTTTAAATATAATGGCGTAACATGCAATAACCGCACACGTACCGGTACTATCAGACTTAGCTGGCAGCACGGAATAAAGTGGAAAAACGTAGGCGCAGTGATAAAAATAGAATACATCAATTTTAAGATTACACGCGCCTCAGATCAACGTTCAATGATGCTGAATGGTACGCAAAATCTTACAAATGTATCTGGTGGAAACTGGATTGATTTGGTATTGACAGCGAATTATTCACTTATAAATACAATAACCGGAACAAATTTAAATGTGAAATTTGAAGACGGCAAAACCGCAATCTATAACATTAACAGGAAAATCACATATACTTATCCTGGTGCTGCGTTTCCAAATGGCATACTTACTGTAAAAGCGGAAGGCATTGGAACCAGTGGCACACTGACTAATCTTGAAAACTATGGCACAGCGCGCAATGGCGACGTGTTTACCAGCCAGGTAACTACCCCGATTGTGTGGAATACAACCTGCGGGGGTGCGGTATTACAAGGCGCCGTTACAGTAAACGACGTAACTCAAAATGCGAGTCTTAAATTTTTATACGGAGTGGATGTAAATGGTAACCCTCAAACAGTAGGACCAAATGCCTGCCCTTATGGTTGGAAGATAGAGTGGACTGCCAATAGCAGCAGTTATTCCAAAGTGTTTGGGTATAATTAAAGAATACTTTAATGAATTTAAACCCGCAGCAAAACTGCGGGTTTTTTTTGTAACTATCTTTCACAAATCTTAGCCACGCTTATTATTCACTGTATTTTTTATATCTTTATATTTCAACAACACATGTAAATTAAGTATGTATCAGGTTAGAATGTATGTAAAAATAATCCTGCTTTGTTTACCTCTAGTATTTGTTCTAGTTTCCTGCAAAAAGAAAAAGGCTTTTAAGGAGGAAAACGGACAGGCTGCAGAAGATGTGAGACGGGTGCAAGCTCAGAACGATGAAACTGTAAAGGATGTTAATATTGCAATAATGGAACAATCTCTTTTAAGGGGGCGGCCTTCTTCGGGGTTTGCCACTACAGAGTTGTGCGGTGTAGACTTAGATACGCTTAGTGTATATCAGGGAATGACTAGGCTTCACTACAATGGGATTTCATGTAACGGCACTAAAAGAACTGGAGATATTATAATTTCGCTTGTTGAGTATCCTTTAAAAAAATGGAAAAACCCGGGATGTACAATTAGGATAGATCTTATTGCATTCAAAGTAACCCGTCCCGACGGAAAAACCCTGCAATTTGACGGAACAGAATACATGGTAAATGCAAGTGGGAATACATGGTACGAAATGCGGTACCTGAATGCTTCAAACCTTGTTCAATCACATACCGCAAATAATCTTAAGATTACGTTTGATGGAAATAATACTGCTGTATTTAATTTTAACCGCCGCATGACTTTTAATTATACTAATACCGTAACAACTTGTAGAATAGAAGGCCAGGGTTCTTCCAATGGGGTAAATAACCTTGATAACTGGGGTCAGAACCGCGACGGCAATAATTTTACAACGGAAGTCACTACTCCCATTGTCTGGAAAAGTACGTGTGGAGGTGCCTCGCCCACAGAAGGAGCAGTAAGCATCTCAGTAGAAGGAAAAGATTTTGAAATGAATTGTTTATACGGTGTAAGTAAGGACGGGGAATCGGCTTCGGGCGATAATTCCTGCCCTTATGGATGGAAGGCCAGCTGGTCGTACAAGAAAAAAACAAATACACGGGTATTCGCGTATAATTAACAGTAGAATTGATTATGAAAACCGGGACCAATTTTGGTTTTATGTAATTAAAGTTATAGCTTTATATTTACTTCTATGTTTCAAGGGTTGCACATGTTCCGTACTTTTTTCGTCCTTTTGGCAGTTTCTGCTCT
>JAYSYG010000585.1:0-3366 GCA_043716685.1 Sphingobacteriaceae bacterium
GTTTGTAAAAGTGATAGTTATACCTGGATCATCTCTGTCTCCTCAAACAACGGACTGCACAAAGAGCTTAAAGGGCATGTGACACTCTATAGGTAGAAAGAAAGTAATTTTAATCTAATTCAATGCCGTTTTATTCTTAAACAGAAAATACCAAATTTTGCAGTATCAACTAAAAATTAAACAAATCATTATTCATCTGTTTTATTCATAAAAGTCCAAAAAAATGAAATAGTTACAATGTTAACTAAACATTAGCAAATAAATTAAACACTAAGTTTTACATTCTATTCTTAATGATTTCATTAAACTATACTAATGATAAGGTGTGTTGCTGCGGCTAATTTTGTCTCCATAAATTAATTAATCTATGAAAAAAAATCTAACACAACTTATGATGGGACTTGGAATAGTTGGCTCTGCAATGGCGCAGACAATTGTTACAGGACCAAGCAGTTCACAAACGTCTTATTTACAGCCTTTAGCTGCCAGTTCAACCATTACTTCTATTTTAACTGCTACCGATGTGGTTGGTGGTTATACCATGTGCGGCACACCAGATGGTTTAGGAGCTTTTGATAACAACGACGGTACTTTTACTTTGTTAATGAACCATGAATTCGGAAACACCATTGGTGGTGTAAGAGCTCACGGCTCAATTGGTGCATTTGTTTCAAAATGGGTAATAAATAAATCTACACTTGCTGTTGTAAGTGGCAGCGATCTAATGCAAAATGTAAATTTATGGACGGGTACTACCTACACCACTTATAATGCTGCAAACTCTTCAACACTTGCGGCTTTTGGTCGTTTTTGTTCCGGAGATCTTCCTGCGAAAACAGCATTTTATAACAGTGCAACCGGAAAAGGTACACAGGAACGCATTTTTATGAATGGAGAAGAGATTGGACCTGAAGGCCGCGCTCTCGCTCACATTGTTACGGGGCCTGCCGCAGGTAATACGTATGAACTTCCTCATTTGGGAAAAGCGTCTCTTGAGAATTATGTGGCTTGCCCGAATGCCAGTGATAAAACAATTGTAATTGGTATGGACGATGCAACACCTGGCCAGGTATATGTGTATATTGGGACAAAAACAAATTCAGGAACAGACGTTGCTAAAGCCGGTCTTATCGGTGGAAATTTATATGGCGTTGCTGTATTAGGTTTATTAAACGAGGGGTCAGGTATTCCAACTCCTAACACGACTTTCAATTTAATTAGTCTCGGAAATGTATCTAGTATTACAGGAGCAACTTTAAACACAAACAGCAATAACGTAGGTATAACAAATTTCCTTCGTCCGGAAGACGGATCTTGGGATCCGGCTAATCCCAGAGATTTTTATTTCGTAACAACGAATGCTTTTACCAGTCCAAGCCGTATGTGGAGACTTCGTTTCACCGATATAAATAATCCTGAGCTTGGTGGAACTATTACTGCAGTTTTAGACGGTACAGAAGGTCAAAAAATGATGGACAATATCGGAATTGATAATTATGGTAATATAATGGTGCTGGAAGATGTTGGGAGCAATGCGCATAACGGAAAAATCTGGCAATATAAAATTGCTACTGATGCCTTAACACAGTTTGCTCAGCATGACACTACACGTTTTCTTTCAACTGGTGCTAATTTCCTGACAATTGATGAAGAGACATCAGGAGTAATAGACGTTCAGGGAATTTTAGGTCCCGGAATGTTTCTTATAGTAGACCAGGCACATTACGGTATTGCAGGTCCGACAGTAGAAGGCGGACAACTTTTAGCAATTTACAACCATGCCGCAGCTCAGTCAAACCCTGAAATTAATGTACAAGGAAACAGTGTCAGCATCCCGTCGGGTAACACTGTTATAGCAACAAGTGACAATACAAATTTTGGTTCGGTAAATATGGGAACCTCACAAGTTAAAACGTTTGTAATTCAAAACGCAGGACCCGGTGTTCTTTCGGTAAGCAGTTTAAGTGTAGGTGGATCCAATGCCGGTGATTTTTCTTTAATCAGCTCTCCATTTCCTACAACTATAGCAGTAAACGGCACTCTAACTGTTTATATCCAGTTTTCTCCGGGTACTTTGGGTAACCGTAACGGAATGATCTACATTAAAAATAATGATTTTAACGAAGCTATTTACTCATATGCAATTCAAGGTGTTGGCGTTGCTCCTGAAATTAACCTTCAAGGTAACAACATAAGCATACTTGACGGAAATACAGGCTTCAGCGCAACAGATAATACTGACTTTGGTTCTGTGATCTATAACACCTCTGTAACTAAAACCTTTAATATTCAAAATACAGGTACAGGAACACTAAACATCACTGGGATTTCAATAAGCGGAAACAACTCAAGTATGTTCACTTTCATTAATCCTGTAAATTTCCCTTTTACTCTTGCAGCAAATGCGTCTCAACAATTTACCGTTCAATATCTTCCAACTGTACCAGCAACAAATACAGCAGTGATTATGGTGAATAGTAACGATGCAGACGAAAGCAGTTACGATTTTATGATCCAGGGAAAAGGACTAATGGATGTTGGTATTCAATCGATCGCAAAATCAGTGTCATTTGTGAGTTTATATCCAAACCCTGCTAAAGACGAAGCCACTTTAAAATTAAACCTGGAAAATAATACGCATGTGGTTGTTACTGTGTTTGATATCCAGGGGAAAGTTGTGATGACTTCATTAGAAAAAGATCTGGAAAAAGGTGAAAAAGAAATTCTGTTGAATACTTCTTCCCTTAAAAACGGCGAGTACTTTGTACAAATAAATGCCGGAAAAAACACAAACAAAATTAAAATGGTGGTAATGCACTAATTCTTCAACAAAAACAAATAACCAGGTATGTTCTGCATGCCTGGTTATTTCTATTAATACCAGATGCCTTGTTAAAAAAAACAGTAATACTCGAATCATTTTTAATCATTATTATATTTGCTTCAGCCTCTTTTAAAAGAGAAGCACAACAAACCAATTATTCTCTTTCCTACTTTAACGGGCTTAAAGACTTTAATGATAAACAATCCATTCTTTTAAACTCAATTGATAAGGCCAATTTTAGTTCTCCACAAGCGCGTGCCAAAATAAAAGAACATATAAATCTCGTTAGGACTTCACTCAAACAAATGGATTTTTGGTTCCGCTACCTGGAACCTTTATCTTACAAAAAAATAAATGGGCCATTGCCCGTGGAGTGGGAAACAGAAGTTTTTGAGAAATTTGAAAAACCATACAGAAGGCAAGGTGCCGGACTTACACTGGCAGAGCTGTACCTCGCCGAAGAAGAGGTTTTAAAAGACTCTGTCTTTAAACTCATTCAGTCTTCGGTTGAAGCTACGAAAGTTTACAACGAAGATTCTATT
>JAYSYG010000586.1:0-10132 GCA_043716685.1 Sphingobacteriaceae bacterium
ATGTAACATAAACACGCTTTATTTTCCTCAATAGTTGAGATCCCACAATACCCTCCGGGAAAATTGTGAATTTCTATCTGCCCGGAATCTCTTTTAAGACGGACATGGTATTTTACTCCAACATAATTTGTCCCGCTTTTCTTCTGTCCTCTTTCTGTTGTTTCAAGGTTTGACTTCCTTCCTGAAGCATTGCAAACAAGAGATGCTTCCAGTGTTTGTGATTTCGTTTCAATACTATAAGAGGCAGTTGATGTGTTTTTGGAAACCCCCGTGGCCTTTGTTTCCAGGATAAATTCAACTCCCTGCTTTAAAGCTTCTTTATATAACAGTTCTTCAAGAAGATAACGGCTGATACCAAAACCGCCCAATCCTAAATTAGTTGTAAAATCTGTACTTCCGGTGGAGGTCAACCTAAATTTCTGTATAGTAGGCATCTTAATTCCGGATAATGAAGGACAAAGCGTGTATAAGTAACGGTAAGATTCCATTGAGATATATTCACCACAAACTTTCTGTCTTGGATAGGTGCCTTTTTCTAAAACAATTACAGCATATCCTCTTTTTTTAAGATCAATTGCCAGGGAAAGCCCAGCAAGGCCCCCGCCTATGATCGCAACATCGTACTTCATGCTTTGGCAATTATGATGTAACGAAACGCCCAACTCCAGGTAACAGAATAGTCAGTAAATCCACTTTGTTCCAGCAAGGAAAGTAATTCTTTTTTCCGGAATCCTCTTGTTACAGAAATTGCTGCATCATTCTTAACAAGGTATGATCTTGAAAACAAAGCCGTGAGCCATTTGATGCTATAATAGGCGAGAAAATTCCGATGAAGATCGTTTGCAAGGATCATACATTTGTTTGTTCGTGCAAATTTAAACAACTCAATTATTTCTTCGTTTTTTAAATGATGTAAAAATAAACTGCAATGAATAAGATCCACTTCGTTTAATAACTCCGGTGAAATATTCCTGTAATCACTGCAAATAAGTTTTTTATCAGGGAGATCAGACAGATTATTTTCGGCATAGTTTACGCAGTCCTGCTTTAGATCAACTCCGTAAAAAAACATGTCCGATTTATTCTTTTTTGCAAGAAGAGAAAGTTGTTTAATAGAATCTCCGCCCCCAAAACCAATGTCCATGAGGGTTTTGATCTTTCTTTCTTTCATCACCATTAATAAACCTTTTCGGGATGCATTGTACCCACCTAAATGGGTATTAATAAAATCGAGTTCCTTTAAATTCTGAAACAAATCTTTTGTTTCAATGGTGTCGCCATCCAGGTATTCTTTTTGGTTGGATCTATACTTCAAACGCATGATCTGTTACAATTGCAGTATTCTGAAATGCTGTATTCACAGATGAAAGTCTTAGCATTTCAATATTAATACCCGGACCAAAAGCGCAGGCAACTATTTTTTTAGGTTCATCCTCTTCCGATTTTTTAATCTTATCAAAAATACTTTTCAAAATAAATAAAATTGTTGGGGAGGACATGTTTCCGTAATTCTTTAAAATATTCATAGAGTCTTCTACGTTCTCTTCAGTAAGGTTCAGTTTATCTCTTACAGCTTCCACAATTTTGACTCCACCAGGGTGGATCGCCCAGAAATCCATTTCAGTAATATGTCCTTTTAAAAAATCTGTAACCACAGGAAGTATATTTTCCTTAATAACGGAGGCAATGTTTTTATTCAGATGCATTTTAAAATGGGTTGGGCTTATGTCCCAGGTCATCAGATCAAACGTGTCAGGAATGTATGCTGATCCGATATCTTCCAGCCTTAAAACAATTTTCTTTTCAATATGGCTGCTCTTATCTCCACATACAAGAGCCGCCGAGGCCCCATCTGCGAACAATAAATTCGCTACTATGTCTTCATCTATCTCTGAAGGATAAAAATGGAGGGAGCATAATTCAACGCAAATAATAAGCACGCAGGAATGTGGCTCTGCACTGGCAATATAATGTGCCTGTTTTAAAGCTTTAATAGCTGCATAACACCCCAGAAAATTCAGTCCGATCTTTTCAGCGTGTTGTAAGCCATAATGTTCTGCCAATTGGAATTCAATACCAGGAGCGGTTAAACCGGTGCAGCTTACGGTAATCAGGTGGGTTATGTCGGAAGGTTTTAGTCCTGTATCTTTAAAAACTTTATCGATTGCGCTTGTTGCAAGCGGAATAATTTTTTCTTTATAGATATCCATTCTTTCTTCAACCGATGGAACCTTGCCTTCTCCTTTAAATAATTCAGAAGCGCCGCCCTGAAAATCGGGAATGCAGGAATAGCGTTTTTCAATTTTTGTTTTAAGGCTGATAAAATTCAGCTTATGAGAAAATGAGGCCGGATCAGACGGCTTAAGTGCACCTGTGTAAAAGCGTAAAAAATCTTCCTTATTTGCAGAGAAACCGGGTACAGAAGTAGATATAGAAAGTATTGAAGACATAAAATCAATTTAATAGTAAGACAAGAAAATAAATAGTGTTAAGCATGGAGGATAATACAAGCATGATCATTGTGTTTCTGAAATTAATATGTGTAACATTTTTAAAAGACCGGAAGGTCCAGATTAAAAAGAAAAGTGTTGAAGGCAACATAACAAGGTTAAAGAGCCAAAAATTATTGAGATTACCCTGTAGATGAAAGGATTCAAAAATAAATATGCTTGCTACTACGAACATAAAAATTGAAAAAACAAAAGTACCCTTTAATCCTAAAAGCATGCTAAGCGTAGTAACTCCGTCTTTTTCATCTGCCTGGTGCTGGTATATTTGTGTAATTGGGTAAATTGTGCCAATAAGAAAAGAAGATGCAATAGCGGACAGAACAACAGGAGCTGACAACAATAATAAAGGAGTTGACAAGGCAAAAATGTTTGCGCAAAAGATCCAAAGACCCTGAAAAATAAAAACAATAAGAAAACCGGTTACAGGATATTTTTTTAACCGGATACTTTTATTACTGTACAAACGTGATACGGTAATATAGATCAAAACAAACAAAACAAAATAAATATTAATAAAGAACGAGAGTAACACAGCAACTATATCCATGCCGTTAACTGCTTTTAAGAGCAGTTTTGTCGGCATGGGTGGTTTTGCGAGTCCACCGATCGGACCTTCGTCCTCATCATTAAAACTATTGTAACCATTGCTTGCCGGGAAAACAAAAAAATGCCAGATTATTAAAACCAGCCATAACTGGTAATTAAATTCGGGATGTATGTAAAAAAAAGAAAAAAGGGAAACCGGAAGCAAAAAGACAGAAAAATGGAACCTTAGAAGCTTGAGAGTATTTTTTATATCTTCCAAATTATTTTGCATTGAAGTTTTATAAAGGTAGTCTTTTTATAAGATTCGGGATGACGGCATTTACCTGCAAATTTCAGGCCATTTAAACAATTCAGCATTAGGTAGCTGTTTAAGGCTTTTGCATTACCATTTATCGATTTTATAAATTTTTTGACCAGAATTGTCCTTTAAAGTCAGGTAATAAACGCCATTGGATAACAGAATAAGGTCGAGTTCCTGACGAATAGCAGAGTTCGTTAATGTGCGCAACGTTTTTCCCTTCTTATCGCTTAATATTAAGGTAATTTTCGACTTTACTGTTCTACATTCCACATATACCTTACTTTTTACCGGGTTAGCATATATTTTTATATCGCTGAACAGGTTTTCATTTTCGTAGACCTTTACCAAAATCGACGCCTCCAGCGGCCGACCATAACTCCCCATATATTCCACCGAACAGTCCGAAAACACTCTGAACTTCCAGTATCTTCTTTGCTCACATCCGGTTGGACACTCCTGCCAACCATAAGAATAGATAAGCTCCGTGTATTTAGCATGTATAGAGTCTCTTATATCATTTCCATCGCCATACAAATACTCCGCTTCAGCGGCATTAACACCTACTGCATTCTTTAATTTTTTAGCCAGTGGTGCGAGGTTGCTGTTGGTATCCGTTTTAAAAACAACCATGCTGGGTTGCAGAAGGCCTGAATAGAATACCTTATTAAGAGAATGATTACGCATCATTCTGTCAATTTCATAATCCCGTGTAGGCAGTATATTATAACGCAGATTTGTCATCCAGGCCAGGTTAGAATCAGCAATTACAATGAGTGAATTGAGTCCGGGGTTATAGGTATGAATGTTCAGGAGTCGCGTAATTGTATCGGTTGCTGCCAGTGCAGTAGCATTGTAAACAGCAATGAGAGCGTAAAGGTAATCTGAACTTAGTGTTTTATTTATTTTAACACTGTCCTTGTAAGTAGATTGGATATGGTTTACACGCCTTATTGCAAGCCGGTCTGCATCATTCTTGTATTTTTTCAGGATGCTATCGTTAGTCCTGCAACTGGAAGAAACCACCTGGCTTTTGATAAAAAAGGGCGCGTTCACTAAAACCAGGTATAAAATTATTTTTTTCACAGAGTGATCACAGATCTTATCACCTAAATATACATTTTTATTTTTTTTGAAAAACTTTGATTTAAAAATCGATTTTTATTCTTCTTCGGTGAAAGAGTTCCTTTCTAATCGCGATCTGGTTTGATCTTTTCTGCAACTTTAAGACCCGTATGCAGATCCTCACCAATCAACTCTATATAAGATACAACAGGATTCAGGATCGTTCCGCCAATAATATTCACATGAATTTTTGAAAGGATAGCTGGTTTACCTTTTATAACTGCATGGGTTTGGTACTGGTTATTCTTACCTGTGGGTTTTAAATAGAATTTTATCTTTTTATATGAAACCAGGTGGATCTGAAAGATCTTCTTTGTTTCATCAATCATTTCGGACTCGATCCCGTATGCAAATTTACTTTGAATAAAAGTCAGAGGACTGATCCGGGCGCCATTTTCAAAATCGATCCAATAGATCTTAAGTGGCCTTTTCACATTAAGCTCGCCACTTGCTTCGTAGTTCAATTCATAAATGACAGTATTCCGGTCGACCGTTCTTTGAAGATAAAACATGACATGTTTATTGGGCGCTGGTTCAGGGAAGGGTCCGTAAAAAGGTACTATGCGTTGGGCGTTGGCAGTTAAGCCAGTAAAAACAAAAAATAAATAAAAAATTGCGTTCCGCATCCTCTGCAAAAGTGGTAAAAATTCTTTGATCAGGTAGTTTTTTATAGTTAATAACTGCCCATGACTTAAAAAAATCGCTAATAGGGCGGCTATAACAACTCTCTTCAATTTTTATTTTGTTTCGCACGCTGGTAATTTATTCATAAAGATCACTAATCAGGAGAGCTTTTATGGGTATCTTCGCCCAGACTTCTTTCTTTTAAATTTGATTTTCTTGCAGAGAAAAGAGAGAATTTATCCCAGGTTTAATGAGTTGGTAGATTTTATAAACATCTGTATTATATTTGATCAAACATATACGTATTCTAAAATGAGACAAAAACTAAACCTGATCACTCTTGGTGTGAATGACCTTGAAAAATCTCTGGCCTTTTACGAAAAAGGACTTGGCTGGAAAAAATCTTCCTCCAGCAATGAGAACATTGCTTTTTTCGCTTTGGGAGGAATCGTCCTTGGCCTTTACGGAAGAAAACTCCTGGCCGAAGACATTACAATTTCGGAAAAAGGAAACGGCTTTGGAGGGATTACTGTTTCTTTTAATGCCAAAAGTGAAAAAGAAGTGGATGATGTTATGAAAAGAAGTAGCAGCGCTTGGCGCCACAATTTTAAAACCCGCGCAAAAGGTATTCTGGGGTGGATACAGTGGTTATTTTAAGGATCCCGACGGGCATATTTTTGAAGTGGCCTACAATCCTTTCTGGGAGTTTGATGAGAATGATAATGTGAAACTGCCATAGCAATAATGCTTCCGGGTTGTTTATTTTGCTTTTTTAACCCAGATAAGCTGATCATTTTATTTTTTATGTTTGCAATCATGCCTTTAAAGTATTCCATACTTATTCTTGCCTTACTTTTTAGTATGGGTTCAATTGCCCAGCAAAAACAAAAGAAACAGCCGAAAGTAAAAGAGGAAAAAAAGAAAAAAGAAAAGACTCCACCGGAGAACATTGAATTTTTTCCAAAGAACTTTTTAGTCCGGGTTAAATTTATTTACCCTCTGGTTTCTGTAAATGTTACCAACCGTTCGGGTGGAAAAGGAAGTAAATTTGTTTATTTACCTGCCATGCCCGGTGTTGTGGGACTGGCTTTAAAAATAAAGCGGATTTACATTTCAGGTGGAATTGAGTTGCCTGCCAGCGAAGAGTTAAAAAAGAAGTACGGCATTTCAAAATTCAGGAACATTAATATCAATTTCCAGGGCCGGATAATTCAGTGGGGCTTATTTTACAGGGATTATGATGGCTTTTATTTAAACACGTATAAAAACTATTATCCCAACTGGAATCAGGATTCGCTGGGCTACCCCAAAACAAAAGGACTCAGGATCATTGAAGCAGGCCTGAACCTTCTGTTTAACTTTAATAAAAAATTCTCTATGAATGCGGCCTTTGCACAAGGAGAGCGGCAGAAAAAAAGTGCAGGATCCTTCTTAATGGGCTTCTCTGAGCGTTACCAGAGGATCAATTCCGACACCAGTTTTGTGCCGCCTACCCAGGGAGAATTTTATCCTAACCTGGACAAATTTAAATACGGCAATTTCTTAACGACACTTATTTCAGTGGGATTCGGTTACCAATTCGTTATGAAAAAATTTCATTTTACCCCGGTTGTTATGACAGGAACAGGCGTGCAGTTTCAAAATTACGCGCAAACACATAAAAGTCGGTTCCGTATAAATATTCCCACCTATGCCAGTGCCAGGGCGCAGCTGGGTTACAATGGAGATCATTTTTTTACAAACATTATTTATATGACCGAATTTAATACCATTCCTATAAAAGAATCGCGCATCCGGTTATTTCACAACTGGTTTGAAGTTGGAGCGGGTATGAGATTTTAAATCACTTACATTAGACAAATGAGCGAAGCACAAAAATTATATTTAGAAATCGGTAAAAAATTAAAAGAAGCCGAATAAAGCCAGATGTTTGGCAAACCTTGTTTTAAACTAAACGGAAAAGCGTTCATGTGTTTCTTTAAAGAGTGTATGGTATTTAAGGTGGCTGATAAAAACCTTAAAGAAGCTTTGGCCCTGAACGGTTCTGAATTGTTCGATCCCTCCGGCAAAGGGCGGGCTATGAAAGAATGGGTACAAGTACCTTTTGAGAATTCAGAAAAATGGAAAAAATTTGCGAAAGCAGCAATGGATTATGCGAAGGCTTAAATCCGGATTCCCAATACGCAGATATCATCTGTTTGTTCCGTCTCACTCTTCCATTCTTCGAGCCTGTTCTCTATAAAATTTTTTTGAAGAGACATAGGAAGGTCAAACGCTTCTATGAGAATAGACCTGAAGGTTTTATAAGTAATCTTTTTGTTTCGCGGTCCCCCAAACTGATCTGCATATCCGTCAGAAAATAAATAAATAGTATCGCCTTTTAATAGGTCTATTAATTTGAGTTCGTACTTTACAATAACCTCGTGTACTGAACCAATAGCCTGTTTGTTGGCCTTTATGATTATTTGCTCTACTCCATTCGTTCCCTTCCTCAAAATATAAACCGGATTATTAGCACCCGAATAGTACAATTTCATTTTTTTGTAGTCAATTCCTACAAGCGCAATATCCATTCCATCCCTGATCTTGTTCTTAGACCATTGTTGGTTAAGATGGGAGCTTACGTTTTCATTTAAAAAATCAAGGATCTCGTTTGGCTTATTTACATTTTTTTCTACAATTGACTGCTTTAAAAAATCGTTGGCAAGTATACTGAGAAAAGCTCCCGGAACACCATGCCCAGTGCAGTCAATTACAGCTGCCAAATGAAGAGGATCGTCGTAATTCTGATCAGGCCCGGCACTCCAGTAAAAATCACCGCTTACAATATCCTTGGGTTTATATAAAACAAAATAATTGCTTGCAAAAAGTTCGTTCATGAGTTCTTCCGGTGGTAATAAAGAATCCTGGATATTTTTAGCATAATGGATGCTATCTGTAATATCTTTATTTTTATGTTCGAGTTGCATCTTAATCGCTTCCACCGCATCTTTCTCACGTTTTAATAAAAATGTTTTTTGTTCGATCCGCATTTCAAGTAAAGTTTGTGTTTTTTTAAGAGACCTGGTCCTTAAAATTACAAGGACGTTTACCAGGATAACGATGACAAATAAGAGTAACAAATAAAACCAGATCTCTTTCCAGAATGGCTTATTAATTGTGAAAAAAATCCTTGCAGGAACGGTACTACACAGGCCGGTATTTGCATTACAGGCCACTACTTCAAACGTGTAAACGCCATCCCCCAATTTAGGTACATCCACATAAGGCATGTTGGTAGTTTTATAGAGCGTATCTACATCCAGCAACCTGTATTTATAATATATTGCACCCGGATCTGTAAGTGATACGGCTTTATAATCTATATGAACAGCGTAGTAGGCATATTTTTTGCGGATAGTCACACCCGGCGAATAGGAGTCGTTGTTTAACTGTATTTTTGAAATAAAGATCTCCGGAGCCTGCGCATCCGTGAGGCCAGCTTTTGCGTCGTACATTACTATTCCCTGTTCGGTGCCAAACCAAAGATTATTTTCACGGTCTTTATACAAAGCATTCAGATTATTCTCGTCAAACATAAGGCCTTTGGCTTTTGTAAATCCAATAAATTTTTCGTGCGATTGTTTCAACTCACTCGAACCATTGCGGTGAGTAACCCAAATGGAATTGTTCCTATCGGTTTCAATTCCTACGCAATAATTGGAGACCAGTCCATCATCACTTATGTACTGATGAAAATCGGTGTTATTATATTTAAAAACTCCGTCACCTTCCGTTGCAATCCATATATTCCCATGCTTATCCTCACATACGGCATTAATATTAAAAAAACCAAGTCCTTCAATTTTCTTAAAGGAAGTTATCTTTTGGTCTTTAATGTAATACGGAGGGGTTCCATGCGAAGAGATCCATAAACGTTCTTTGCTATCACGAAAGATATTCATCACGTTGTTATGAAATAATCCATCATTCGTAGTTAATTCTTCAACCAGATTAGATGATTTATCAAATACGTACAAGCCATCGGTTGTTCCCACCATTATCTGGTCTCCTGTGTTCGCTATAACATTAATCGATAAATGGTTCAGCTTTTTCTGTTTTGAAAAATTCTCAAACCTTTTTTTTGCGGGATCAAATTTATAGATCCCATTCTCATTGGTTCCTATCCAAAGAATACCAAGATCATCCATTAACAAGGCACTTATTTTATCATTTATAAACCCATTTGAAGCATTGAAAACAAGATACTCCCGGCCTCTACTATTTAAAACTGTTAATCCGTTATCAGTCCCCATCCAAAGATTGCCTTCTTTGTCCGATACGATTTTTTTTACATCTGTCTCTTTTATTCCTTCATTGGGGCCGTAAAAAGAAAATAATTCTACGGATTTTTTAATAAGGCCTTCACCAAATGTTCCAAACCACATATTTCCTTCAGAGTCCTGAAAAATAGATTGAATATTATTACTTTTTAAACCATTGAGTATGGAAATTTTTTCGACCGTATAAAGATCAAATAATCCATTTTCTTTAAAAACAATTTTTCTCAAACCGTCTCCAAAAACGCTTATCCACAGATTCTTTGACCTGTCACTGTAAATATAAGTCAGATTAAAATTATCAGGATCCAACTCTGAAAAAATATGCTGAGCTACAACATAATTCCCCCTTTTGCAGGTAAGAAAATAAACTCCTTCCCCTTCTACAAGCACCCAGTAATTCAATTTTGACTTATCAGCACGAATAATTTGTTTGATATTTTTGTTCCTGAGTTCTGCTGGTACGGTAACGGCATCTTTTTTATTATTCAGGATGTCAACAATGACGAGTCCATCTCCTGTACCCAGCATTAAATAATGCGTATCATCAAAAGATAAAGAATTAACGGAGAGCGTTTGCATTAGCTTAACGGGAACAGTCTTAAAATCTGAATCCATTTTAAAAACACCACCCGAAGTGGCCAACCAAAGAAATTTTTTATCGTCTTCTATTATCTGGAAGATCTTCTGCTCCGAAATTGCTTTATCAG
>JAYSYG010000587.1:0-3346 GCA_043716685.1 Sphingobacteriaceae bacterium
GCTTACAACCGGCCAAAGCGGGTATTATAACAAAGCAAAAAGCGAGATCATTAAATCGAAGCACCAACGTAAAAATTACAAATGGTGGCAAAAGAAAAGCCTGCGCGCTAAGATCAAAGATTTCTTTGACCGGCTGCTTGGCAAGAAACATTAAAATGCATTTCGCCAAGGGTGGATCGTGTAAACGATAATCCTTAGAATATAAAATAACTTAACGGATTAAAATTTGCAGCTATTCTCATAGCCGATACAGAAAACCAGTACTTAAAGAGTAGAAACGTAAAATCAGAAAATAATTAAGTTTAACTACTAAGATTTAAATTATGAAATAGCATGTTGCCGCAATGCAAAAAAGAATGAAGCTAACATGGTTATACCATATGACAATTAAAAAACAATAACAACTACAGATGAAAAAAGCTATACTGTTTGTCCTCGCACTCATTTTGCTTTCTGCTATTACAAATGCGGGCGAGCCTGGAAAGATATATTTAAAAAAGGCAAAAGCTTCCGCAAAAAACGGAACCTGCTTTGATGAGAGTACACATTTGATCAATCTCGGAGTGGGAGTCGGCGGATTCGGCTATTATAGCAGGGGACTTGGGAATGGGTATAGATACTCAAGTTCTCCGGCCATTAGCCTCACATACGAACAGGCCTGGCCAAAAAAACTTGGACCTGGGTTTCTTGGGGTGGGTGCTTATGTAGGTTTTAAAACTGCACATTCGCGGTACGAGAATTATTATTACCTGGGAAACACGTATTATTATGAACACCGGTGGGAATTATATGCTGTTTGCAACACGCGGGGTCTATCATTGGGATGTACTCAATTCAAAAAACGCTGAAGTGTATGCCGGTGCGTTAATGGGATTCAGGATCACGACCTATAACTATACTACCAATAGTAATGATCCGGATATTAATTCATATAAACGGAGTGATGCAGGTTTTTTTCCCATCGCTTCTCTTTTCGCGGGGGCACGCTGGTATTTTGTGCCGAATATAGCACTGTTTGGGGAAGCAGGCTATGGGGTTTCTTATTTAACAGGTGGTATTACCTTTAAATGGTAGAAAAATCTACAACAGTTTCTCCATCGCTATCCTGAACCAGATTGTAAATTCTTCCGGCTTAAATTTAATTTCCGCTTTAATCTGCTCAATACTCATCCATTTGTAGGCATGCGCTTCTTCTTTATTTATAACAGGGTCCAGGTCGCTGTTTCCAATAAAAACATGGTCAAACTCATGTTCCGTTAAATCATTATCAAATTTAGTTTTGTAGGTAAAGCTCGTTTTATATTCAAGGGTTGTTTCCATTCCCATTTCTTCTTTTAACCTCCGTTTAGCAGCATCATGGGTGTTTTCTCCTGGTCGGGGGTGAGAACAGCAGGTATTTGTCCAGAGTCCTGCGCTGTGGTATTTTGTGAGCGATCGTTGCTGAAGCAGCAATTCATTTTTTGAGTTAAAAATAAAAATTGAAAACGCGCGGTGCAGCAAACCTTTTTTATGTGCCTCCAGTTTTTCCATGGTACCCAAAGGTTTGTCCTGTTCATCCACTAAAATCACTTCTTCTTTCACTTTACAATTTTTATTGTTTTAGTAACACTTAAACACTTACAGCGCTACAGTTGATTTTTTTAACTGTATGTTAGGGATAAATATATCATTAAAAATTGGTTGAGATCTACGCCCCAAGAATTAAATTTCAGCAATAGTACCTAATCAAACCTGTTCTATAACACAATTTATGTCCTTAACCACACTTCTGCTTTTTGCCAATTACCGGTTAAACGGCCCCACTTATTTATTCTTTTTTTTAAATGGTTAAATTTTGGTTTAAATTAGTGAAAACGTTTATCCGCACAGGCTATCACATATTTGTCCTATTTTTTGTTTCTCTTTTTTCAAGAGTGGGAGCGCAGCAGTTCTTTTTTAAAAATTATAGTGTCGAAAGTGGTCTTCCCTTCGTGCAGGTGTCATGTATGTACCAGGATAAGAATGGTTACTTGTGGAGTGGCGGTTTTGGAGGCCTGAGCAGGTTTGATGGAAAGTTATTCGTGAATTATAATTTGAAGAGTGGTCTCATCGATCATAATGTAAACGCGATCTGCGAAGATGATAAAGGGGCTATTTTTATAGGAACCCCAAAGGGGATAAGTATTCTACGGGGTAAAAAATTCTATAATTTTAATAAGCAAGCCGAGGCGCCGCTCCCCATGGTAACTTCATTCTGTAAAGGATACCATCATTCTATGTATATAGGAACTACAAAAGGGCTATATATGTTTAAGGATGAAAAAATAAAGCATGTAAAAAAACTGGAAGGATACAAAATAAATTGCCTTTTTAATCCGGATACAACCGTAATTTTTATTGGCACAGATAGAGGCCTTGTGCTATACGGACACAATACGTTTAGTCTGCTAAATGTTGAAAATGGCCTGGCAAGTAATAAAGTAAACTGTATTACACGTTTCAGGAACACCCTTGTAATTGGTACCGCCAGGGGTTTAAGTCTCTATGATCTTACCACACATAAATTCACCAGTTATTTTATTGAAAGCGGACTTATTGATGAGGCTATTAGTTCGGTTTGCAACCAGGATAATCAATTTTTATGGGTAGGTTCTCAAACAGGTCTGCTTCGTTTCGACGGTACTAATTTTACATATTACACTATCGGTTTAGATAACAATGGAAATCATATAAGATACATTCTGCAGGACCGAGAAGATAATATATGGATTGGAACCCATAGCGGATTACAAAGGTACAGGGACAATTCGTTCTCTACGTTTGATAAGATCAACGGTCCAGGCAACGCCTTTATTTTCCAGATTTTCCGCGACAGGAACAAAAACCTTTGGCTGTGTTCTCAAAACAATGGAGTTTACAAATACAGCCAGGGGTATTTTAAACGTTACGGCGCAAAAGAAGGATTAATGACTGCAGAATGTAAATCGGGTATCGAAGATCAGGCTGGGCATATCATCTTTGCTACAAAAAACGGACTCATGCAATTTGTAAACGAACGGTTTTATCCGATTGCACTTCCAAAGGAGTTTTCAGGCTTTTATGAAATGGTTTTTCAGGCAAAGGATAACACGATCTGGGTAGCTGGTGGAAATGGTGTAGTTTCCATGATCTGGAAAAACAATGCGTTTGAATGTAAATATTACCCGCTCCCTGCAAACAGGCCTTGCCAGGTATACGGTTTGTGCGAAGGTGATGACGGGGATATTTTTATTGGCACTTCACCAGCGGGCTTGTTTAAAATCTCCAGGGGTACTATCACTAATTTAAGTAAAGAGTACACAATAAAAGAAGAAGATTTTTTTGCAGT
>JAYSYG010000588.1:0-3344 GCA_043716685.1 Sphingobacteriaceae bacterium
TACATGATCGTATTCTTCGATCGTATGTTTCCGTGCTTCGCTTACCAGAGCGGAAATAAATTTTGGATGATCGTAAAATTTACTGAGACTGTTTATATCCGGAATTACTTCCCATTTACGGAGCTGCCGGAACACTTCTTCCAGCGTACTACCCGTGCTTGAGCTGGCGTATTGAGGGTAAAGTGGTAGAATGTATATTTTTTCGGGACGTTGTTCCCTCAATTTTTCAAGAGCGGTTTTAATGCCTGGTGTTTGATAGCGCATAGCCAACTCCACTACGTAATCATTTCCTAGTTTTTGTTGAAGCTTTTCTTTTAATAAAATACTGTTGCGTAAAAGTGGAGAACCCTCTTTTGTCCAAATGGCTTTATATAATTTTGAAGATTTAAAGCTCCGGAAAGGCACAATGATCAGATTCACCAGGATAAACCTTCCAATAGGATTAATGTCTATTACACGTTTATCATTTAAAAATTGTGTGAGGTATTTTCCAACTTTAGTTGGCGTGGGCGAATCGGGTGTACCAAGATTAATAAGCAAAACCGCTTTCTTCATAATCAGACAACAATTAAGAATGATTTGTGTTCAGATCCTCTGCCGGATTATTTTGTGTTTCACTTACACTGTTTTCTACAGCAGTTGTCTGCTCTTCTTTTTTAGCAAAACGTTTTTGAAAAAGAATAATAATGATCACCCCGGCTGAAATAGAGGCATCTGCAAAATTAAAAATAGGACGGAAGAACTGGAAATCCTCTCCTCCCCACACAGGGAACCAATCCGGAAAACGTCCATCGATAATTGGAAAGTAGAACATATCTACCACGCAGCCATACATACTTTTTGCGTAGCCGTGTGTGGTTAAAGAAGCAATCCCATCATAAGGAATATACTCCTGGAAATCGGTGTTTAATGCAGTACCCCTGTCGAAGATAAGACCATAAAAGGCACTGTCTAAAATATTACCCATGGCTCCGGCAAGAATTAAAGAAACTGAAAATATAAATCCCGGATGTTCCTTTTGCTTTATAATGTAACGGATATACAGAATACCACCAAAGCAGGCAAGGATCCTGAAAATACTTAACGCCAGCTTTCCCAACTCTCCCCCAAATTCAAAGCCAAATGCCATTCCCGGGTTCTCTGTAAAATGAATTACACACCAGTCTGAAAGTCTTCCTACTTCTCCCAAAGGATAATGCAATTTAATATACAACTTGATACACTGGTCGATCAGCAGTACTAAAAAAACGGTAATGAAAGGTATTTTATAATGTTTCAGCATTTAATTTAAAGTTTGTAAAGATAACGCTTTTGTACCCGGTAACTCCATATTTTTAAACCACTTAGATAAAATCAACGTAACTGAAATAAACGTAAGTACACATACAGTTTAGTTTTGCTTCTCCCCTTAGAAATCTATCGGGACTCTTACTATTTATTTTGCTTGTCATCCATTTTAAAACTATGTTTTTCCTATGTGGTTAACTAATCGGAAATCTTCCGCACTGGTTATTAAAAAAATTGCCTTCCTAAAATTAGAAAGGCAATTTCAATGCTAAAAGAATTGTGATTAAGATTGGCTTAGTTTTGCATCAATGCCTAAAGTAGCATGAGGCACAGAACGCAAACGCTCTTTAGGAATTAACTTACCCGTTACCCTGCAAATACCATACGCTTTATTTTCAATGCGCACAAGTGCGTTTTTTAAGTTCACAATGTATTTCTCCTGGCGTGACGCTAATTGCGCGGTTTCTTCTTTACTCATCACATCGCTTCCGTCTTCCAGTAATTTAAAAGAGGGAGAAGTATCATCAGTTCCGTGATTATCTTCGTTGCTTAATGTTTGTTTAAGAAGGTCGTAATCCGTTTGCGCCTCTTTTAATTTTTCAAGGATCAACTCTTTAAATTCAGCAAGTTCTTTATCCGAATAGCGTGTACGTTTATCTTCTGTGTTCAAAAAAGGTTTCGGTGCAGGAACGTTTCCTTTTTTAATTAAAGGCTTGTTAATATCAATTTGTAACGGACGGTTACGGATATATGCTTCCATACTTCCTCCGCTTGATTTCCCTTCGTTCTTTTTCCTGCGTCCACGTCCGCGTTTTTCAGGAATTTCGTCATCATCTTCGTCAATCTCAGGCGCACTAACACCTTCAAGGTCTATCATACCGGCTTCATCCAGGCCAGCTTCTACAATTGCTCCATCGTCCTCATCGCTCTTCTCGTAATCATCCTTCACATCTACATCCGAGTCGTCTTCCTCTTCAGCAGGAATATCATCCTCTTCATCATCCTCGCCCTTTTTACCTTTCTTTTTAGAAAGAACTTTTGCGGATTTTTTGTCTTTTCCTTTTTTAGCTATTGCTTCAATCGGTTTAGCGGCAGGCTTTTTTCCACCACTGGCAGATTCTTTAGCGCCTTTTTTAGGGGCTTCTTTTTTCTTTACGTTAGTCTTAGCAACCGGCTTCGTCATTTTTTTCTCTTCTTTTTTAGCTACCGGTTTTGTCGGTTTGGCTGGTTTGGCTGCTTTTACTGCTTTTGATGGAGCAGATTTAGAGGCAGGTTTATTTATTTTTTTTACAGGGTTGGTCGCAGCTTTTTTCGCTCCGCTACCAGCGGATGCTTTTTTTGCAGATTTTTTTGCTCCGCTGCTGGCGGAAGGTTTGGCTTTTTTGTCCGCTTTTTTAGTGTCTTTCTTTTTAGCCATAACTAATTTAATTTTTCAATTGATATTAAAGTGCTTATTAACTCGTCAACTTCAATAGTCGTTGCGTTGTTAGAGGCTATGGTTTTAACCAACTGCAAATCACTTGTTAAAGTTTCAGAACAAATATAACTTAAATTGTTTTTAATAGCATTATCGAGGTCGGAATTTTGCTGAATTTTAACCAAAATTTTATCCGTTACCTCAAATCCTTTATCCTTTCTGAGGTTTTGGATACGGTTTACAACTTCCCGCGCCAATCCTTCATTCCTCAGTTCTTCCGACAGGTTAATGTCCAGGGCCACGGTCAGGGAACCGCTATTTGCCACCTTCCAGCCTGGCATATCCACCGGTATGATCTCTACATCTTCATTCTCCAGCACAATTTCAGCATCCTTTAATACAACGGTGTAATTCCCATCCTTCTCAATTCCTGAAATGATCTTAGCAGGGTTTTCTTTTGCGAATTCCTGAACTGCTTTCATGTGGGTTCCGCATTTTTTCCCAAGCGTTTTAAAATTAAGTTTCAGATTTTTTACGATCTGCGCTTTACTCTCATCCACAAAATCAATTTGCTTCACATTTACTTCACCGAGTATCAGGTCTTTAACCGCTTCAATCTTTTGCTGGTATTCTTTATCAA
>JAYSYG010000589.1:0-3338 GCA_043716685.1 Sphingobacteriaceae bacterium
CGAACTAAATGCGACCAGAAATGGCAGTATGTGATCAGGAAGAATTGTTGCCAAATAAATAACTTTAAGCAAGAGTTTTAAATTCTTTATAAACCTGAGTTTGGCATAAGATCAGATTCAATGGTTGTTATATTGATTGAATTGTTCCTTAAAAAAATTCGTATCGAAATATGATAAAACTGACATCGTTTGGTTGTCCCGAACTGAGGGTTATAAAGAAAAACGTCCACCGAATTACTCACAGTCAATAGCTAAAAAGTATCTGACCTCTTTCACCACTTATTTTGGGAGCGCAGGCTTTTTTATTTTATATTTACCTTGTAATTTACAAAGTGCGTGTATTCCATAAAATAATCGCTTGCGTTCTTCTCATTTTGATGGCAATTGCATGCAAAGAAGAAAAAAAGGAAACAGTTGTTGTAAAGCCGCGCGTGTTTCCAGGCTTCCATATTTTACTGGATGAAATAGTGCGTTCTCAAAAAGGAGTTTTCAGGGGAGTAAACCTGAACACAAAATCCGGAGATATTAAGGCCATGGAACAAGTGACGCCGACTGAAGAGTCGGAGGGGCATATTTATTATGAATACAGGGCCGACAGCCTTACAGATTATTCAATCGATTACGCATTTAATAAGGACAGTTTAGAAGAGATCAGTGTGCAGATCAATACAAATGATCTGGAGCTAAGCTCTTACCTGTTCTGCGACCTGAAGGATTATTATGCGAATAAACTCCCGAATCCTAAAGAAGATAAGGGACAGGTGGTGTATAACTGTTTTGAAGGTCAGCGTAAACCTTTTGTGGTTTCACTCAGCGACAATTCTAGTCCGAGCAAAGGCATCATTAATATGGTGATCTATAAAGATAAGTAGATCAATTTTTTACAATACGTTTTACTTCTATCAACCTGTTTTCCGAATAAAATTTAAGAATATAAACCCCTGGTTTCAAACTGCTGAGGTCAACACTGTTCTCTGAATTCAGTATTACTGAACCTATTGTCCTTCCGAACAAATCTTCGTATGTGCAGTTAACAGAGATGTGTTTTTTGTCTTCACGTCTCACCTGTATAAGCCCGCTGGTAGGATTCGGATATACTGAAAATGCGTTGGAAGCATGTTGTTCCTTTATACCAACAGGAATATCCGTCATCCAGGTCTCCGTTAGTCGTGCAGGACCTTCACCTATTCCACAACTATAAAAGAATTTATCGCCATAGGCGCAGCTCATTCCGCCTTTCCTGCCGGTGGCCGGAATGTCAGGTCCCTGCAGCCAGGTAGAAGTCGCCTTTTTAAAATACCAAATGTCTTTGTAAAGGTGTTCAAGTGTATCTGTCCCACCAAACACAACGAGTTCATCATTTGCTACATTTAAGGAAGAATAGTTCCTGCCTTTCGCCGCCGGAAAATCCATGATCTTTGTCCAGTTGTCTGTTGCAAGCGTATATTTGTAGAACTCTTTGCGATAAGCACCTCCCGTGTCGCGGCCAAAAATTAAATAGCCGGTATTGTTATGAACTGTGCCACTTGCACGCCATCTTGCAGAAAAAGGATAATCATTCTTTTGGATCCATGTATCTGTGCTTATGGTATATTCCCAGACTTCAGGACTCGCCTTTCCCGATTGAAATCGCCCCCCGCTGATAATTACCCTATCTCCAAAATTCATGCAGGCTGCGGCACTCAGGCCATTGCCGGGCTTGGAGGCTACTGCGGCCCATGTATTTGTTGCAATATCATATTTATACATGGTATTAAGCACGCCGCCCACTCCTGTGCCGCCAAACACATAAAAACAATTTTGTCCTGCAAAAGCACAGGCATACTGGCGCTCGGTACTGCCTGGCATACCAGGCATGCTGCTCCACGAATAATTTGTAAGATCAAGTACATGGAAATCTCCTGTGTTGGCCCATTCAATCAAACCAGTTCCGAAATAAGCCCTGGTGCCCACTACAACAGCAACGCCATCGTCCCTCTTCTGTGCAGGGAAATCGGCAAGCTGTATCCACAGCTGCGCCGAAAGAAATTGAAATGATAAAAGAAAAATAAAGAGAGATCTCATAAGCATATTTTTTGTAAACCTGAGTTTGGTATAAGATTAGATTTAATGGTTTTGTCATATTGAGTGAATTTTTCTTTAAAAATTCGTATCGAAATATGGCAAAACTGACATCGTTTGGTTTTCCCGAACTTGGGTTGTAAAACGCCAACCCTATTAATTTAGTATGCTTAAACAAAAAAAGCCACCCGGTTTCGGATGGCCTTGTATTAAATCTTTAATTATTAGGCGGTACCTGTTTTACGTACACCGGTAGTTTTCTTGACACCTACGCTCGTTTTGGCTTTTGAAGAGTCTTTGGTTACTGTTTTTTTAACCTTGGCTTTTTCTTCTGCTTTTACCGCTTTGCTTTTTTCTTCACCCTCTTTCTTTTCTTCTTTTTCTTTCAGACTACCTGTGCTTTGAAGCGAGTTGTACCAGTTGATGAGCTTACGCATGTTGCTCACGTAAACACGTTCTTTGTCATATTCCGGTAAAATCTCGGAAAAATATTTTTCAATAGCTTTGTCATCTGCCTTGTTATCAATTGCTGCACCACCTTTTTCTTTTTCGAAAACAGAAGTCATAATTTCTTCAATAGGCTTATCGTCACCGGTTGTAAACATGCTGATGTCTGATAAAGTAGAAACTTTAGTAGAAGCATATACGTTTAAGCGCTTCTTGTCTGAAAGGCTTTCTACGATAATACCGTTCTTGCTTTGCGCAACAATTTTATATAAGCCCGGCTGGCCTGAAATGGAAATAATGCCTGTTAAATCGATCATAATTTTATTTTAAAACTTGCTAGGCAAAGATAAGTTTTTAATTTAAACAGCTTTAAAAAAAGCCGCTTTTTTTACTAAATTTATAAAATTGACACCATCGGCTGATATAGCGCTAAATCCCAGTGAATTAGGCGAATTTTACACGCGTTATTTTAAGTATTACACTACACTGGATGCGGCTTACAGCCAACTTTTTACCAAACGCAGCCTGCAGTTTATTTCAGAAAAAGTGATTAGCGGGGCTGGAGGATTTGTGCCCGACAATCGCGTTAAAGCTTTGATAGCAGCCAGCGCTGTGCAATTAACGCTTGGCCTTGAAACCTGGAACCTCGATTATTTTGAAGAGATAGAATTACATCCTTCTGATTTTGATAACGCGGAAAGAACCTTGAAATTCAGCGGAGAAACAAATCTGCAGGGCCATATAAAACTTAGCTGGAAAAGTTTTCTGAAAGGCTATGAAATTAATGATGACAATTTAAATTTAGGGCTTCATGAATTTTCACACGCGCT